>NC_020292.1 GCF_000340885.1 Clostridium saccharoperbutylacetonicum N1-4(HMT)
GCTTTATAACTAATTAATGAAAATTAAGTTAATAAGTTATTTAAAGCTAAGAACTAACGTTAATAGATAAAAATTTGAATTGATATGGAGTGATAATATTATGGCTACTGTAATCAGCGTCTTAAATAATAAAGGTGGGGTTGGGAAATCTACTTCAACTTATAACCTTGGATATGAACTAAGCAGATTAAACAAGAAAACATTAATTATTGATTTGGATCCTCAAAGTTCTTTAAGTGTTTATGTTGGATTAAATCCACTTGAAAAATACGCAAGTATAGAAAATGTATTTAGAGGAGATATGGATATAGATGAAGTTATTGTTCCAACTGGAACTACTAACTTATTTATGATTCCAAGCTGCATAGAATTCTCAACTGTAGAAATGTACCTTATGGGCGTAATGGGAAGAGAAAACGTACTTAAAAAGGCTCTTGAAAAAGTACAAGAAAACTTTGATTTTATATTAATAGATAACAGTCCTTCTCTTGGAAATACAACTATAAATTCATTATTTGCAAGTGATTATGCCCTTGCACCAGTTGATGCGTCTTATCTTTCAGTAAGAGCACTTGAAATCTTAGAACAAACTGTGAAACAAGTTCAAGAATATAATAAGGATCTAAATGATATTAAAGTTTTAATCACAATGTATGATAGCCGTGCAAAGCATGGGAAAGAAGTTGTTGAAATGCTTGAAGAAAAATATTATGTATTCCCTAGCTATGTAAAAACAAGTACTAAATTCAAAGATGCTGTTATGCAGTTTAAAAGCATAAGTCAATATGCTGGAGAAAAATTCGATGGTTCAATAGCATATAAAAATGTTGCAAAGGAGATAAGCAAATGGCAAGTAAGAAAGAACAAGTAAAACCAATTTCAGCCAGACCACTTCCAAATAAAACTGTAACAAACTCCGATACAAATAATGTTACAAACTTAGTTACCAGCTTTATCGAAACTGAGGTAACAAAAAAAGTAACAAAAAAGAGAACAGCACCTGTTACAGTTACAAAGAACCTAATCATAGGTAAAAAAAAGATAACAGCTCACTTTACAGGCAATAAAACTGTAAGGCCTAATTACAATTTATCAGAAGAAACAGTTCAAAAAATAGAAGAAATTAGCGAGTTATTAGGCTATAAAAAAGCTGAATTTTTAGATATATATTTAAATGGAACCTTACCCAAATTAATTGAAACCTTGAAAAAAGAAAAGAAATAAAAATGCCCCAGAGGTAGTGTAAATTAATAACTCTCTCTGGGGTATTTTTCTATCTATTTATTTTTTATGTATACATTTTTATTGATAATATTTTTAAAATTTATTTGTAAATCCCGTTTGAATCAACCCAGTACCCATCTGGTGTATATGTATTTCTTAGTATTTTACCATCGGCTCCTGCATAATACCATTTAAATCCTGCGTCATAGTTATTACCTGGACGTGCTTGGAACCACCCTGTTTTCATAGCTCCATCAGAACCACAATAATAATTATAATTACCGTTGCTGACAACCCATTCATTTATGTAAATTCCATGAAAATCATTATCATGAGCTTCATCTCCATAATACCATCTACCACCTACAGTAAACCAGCCTTCTTTAGGTTTACCATCATTTCCATAGTAATTCCAGGTTTCAACATTATGTCCTGCATATGGTGCATAATAACTGTCGTGTTTCCATTGATTTCTTAATCCAGATTCCGAATATGCATTTATTTGTGCTAATGGTGAAAGATAAAAAATAGAACTTAACAAAATAGTGCTACAAAACATTTTCTTTAATTTTTTATTCATTAATATATTCCCCCTTACTTAACAAGCTATATTATAACATTAATTCAAACTTTATCCAAGTTAAGAGAATAATTAAGTAACATAACAAGGTACATAAAACGTAGCCTATAGTGTTACACATTATGTACCTTATTAATTAAGCTAATACAAGTAATATACTAGTATTATTGTTTAAATATTATCTATATTTTAATATCTTATATTAAAACATTTTCGTTATTTTCAATTAAATCAACTTCATCATAACCAACATTAATCTTTGCCATTTCATTGCGTGAAAGTGGAATATAAGTAATATCAAAGGATATATCTTTTTTCGAATATGAAGCCTCACGAACTACAATTTTATTTTTAGATAATTCTTCAAGGGCATCTTTTAATCTATCCCTTTTTCTATCTATTCGTTTAGTATTCCAGTAGATTGCAGTTGAAAGTTTATTTAATGTTATTATTTCATTATATTTCACCTTTAACAAAGCACATCTATATCTTCTCTTCTGAAGCCATATAGCAAGCTGCTGTGCATCTGCTCCAAGAGAGTCAAAGGAAAGTTCATCATATTCAAGGGTACTTTTCTTCAAGATAAGTTCCTTTAATATGCTACCAAGATAAACTTTTGCCATTCTTATGCCATCTTGCTCATAGATGGAGCTTTCAAGAAAGATTCCATTAATCGATCTTCCTTCCATCTTGTAGGAAAGACGAGTACTTCCAAGTTTAGCAATGGAGCTTTCTACAGCATCATAATTCTTAGTTGTATTTGCCATTTTTAAATCTGTTGTTATTTTGCTTATACTTTTTACAATAGGTTCTTCAAGAACTATTTTATGAAAATGAGTATAGTAATAACTTATTATCTTTACATCCAGTCTATTTAAGTATTTTATTGATTTAATAAGGGCAATTTGAGTTAATAAATCTAGAACTTTCTCAGAATTTTCTCCATTTTTTATTTGAAGATAGGTTTTCTGTTCAAGCTGCAATAAAAGCTCATTTTGCTCATTTTCATCAATCATTATATATCTATCTATTGTTGAAGGTTCATTAATATCCACGCACACCTCCAAATTCTTTTTTTGTTCATCCGTCAAAAAATATGTCCTAGAGGTAGTATCAATCGGAATGGAAGAAAGTATACTTGGAACCTTTGTGGTATTTTTTAGATTGTCTGCATTTTCTATAAACCTATAAAATAAAACCAATATATCATTTTTAAAAGCCGAATTAATCGCAGCCTTCTTACAACCTTCAAAATAAGGAAAATCAGTAAGCAAAGTCATTTCATCATTTCGCCAGTTGATTATCAATTCTTCTCTCTTTTGTTCATATTCCTTGAAGGTTTTAGTATTGAAATATTCTTTAAATTTCTTTTGACTTATTTTTTTTGACAATACCTGTTCATACTGTTGTTTTGCAAATAAGATATCCTTATTATAATCACTTTCGCTGTCATCAAAAATTCTCTTTACATATCTGTATTTTGTCTTTTTAACAGCACTTAAAAGATTCTTTGTAATAAGTTCTCTTTTATCTACATCTTCGATATTTGCAAAATCATCTTCAAGAGCTTTTAAAAGTTTTTCAATACTCTTTTTTGTGATTTCTTCATATTTACTTTTAAACTTATCTATTATCTGTATTTTAAAGTTTTCATTCATCAACAAACCCCTGCCGTTTACCTTGAAAATTTATATTAAAAAGGAAACCTAGTTTTCTATAATTCAGTGCAATCACTTAGTATTATTATACCTTTATAATAAAAAAAATCATATAAAATATTTTTAGTTCCCTATGTATTGTTACAATATAAGTATCTTGTTTAGTTACTGCTTATGGAACTATTAAAGTTACTATTATTGTTATTTAATATGTTACAATTTATGTATCATATTTAGTAACATATTAAATAACTATATATGTTACTTATTTAAGCACATATATAGCTTATAATCAATATATATCTGCAATTATCATTATATAATTTTTTCATTTATTTATGCTTTTATCTTTTATAAAATTAATATTTTTTTATTTATATATATAGAATAATTTATTATATATAAATAGCACATTATTAATTATATATGTAGAGTTTATAACAAAGTTTCGGTAAAAAATTCTAGTAATAAAGACTATGTAATATGAGATAAAATAGAATATTTATTTTTGTTGAAGGTACTTAGAGAAATTTATGTGTCTTTTTATATTGCTACATAATTGGAATATACCATGTAATAAAACATTAAAGACTTAACTAGAAAGTCTTTTTTATTATCAATTTTAAATTAGACAGTATAAATATAGATAATGAAACATGTAAAAATTTACTAAATTTCTTAGATATAAAGGAATTTGTATTACGATTATTATTGGATTTAATTGGAACTACAATTAAAATAAATATATGGAATGCGCATTCATTTATTATTGAAAAATAAGGGAGAGAATGATAGATGAAAAATTACTTTAAAAAGTTTAGTATAATGTTTGTGATGGTATTAATGTTAGTGCTAGGATGGTCAATTAGTGCCTTTGCAGCTGACGATGGAGTAGTAGGAACAAGCAATTTAAATAATGCTGCTGAAAATAGTGCTAAAGTTGGTAATGTATTAAAATTACCTGAAGTAGGATGGAAACGATATGATGATACAAACAAAAATATAAAATATGACGGAACTTTATGGACTACTGTAGGTTATTCAGATAATTACACGGGTGCTACACATGTAGTTTATAGGACAACTAATTCTAATATTAATAGTTCATATAAATTTAATTTCAGTGGTACTAAATTAAGAATTTTGACTGATTATAATATAGATCATAGTAATAGTGAAAAGATTATTATCGATGGAAAAGTGTGTAATAATTCTCCTTACTCTACGTATTCTTCACGGTTATCAAGATGTGTTATAGGCTTCGAAATAACTGGTTTAGCTGAAGGAATTCATTCTGTGGTAGTTACTAACCAGACTTTAGATGTAATGACATTAGATGCTGTGGACATTGGTTCTAATGAGCAATTATTGCCATATAATGAATCAATAACATTAGATAAATCAACAATGAATTTAATAGAAGGTGACTCAGGACAATTAACAGCTATAACGACTCCATCATCAGTAGGAGTAACATGGACAGTAAGTGATCCTTCAATTGCAACAATAGAAGTAGATCCTACTAATGGTAAACTTATAAAAGTAAATGGAATTAAAGAAGGAACTTGTACAATAACAGCAACTACGGCAGATGGTAGCAATTTAAGTGCATCATGCATTATAAATGTAACTAGAAAAACTGAACCAACACCATATCCTCAACCAACAGATACAGATTATATAACTAATATTGCTCATGCCAAAGGTACCAATACCAATAACCCTGGTGGAGAGGTTACAATTATATTTCATGGAACAGCTGATACTATATTGAGTATAGTAAAAACAGCAGATGTAAAAGATGTATGGATTGGAGATAATTTCACATATACTCTTGTAATAACTAATACTGGAACAAAGACAGCTAAAGCAGTAGCTGTAAATGACCCAGCTCCAAATCATATTAATTTTAATGTTAGTGGAGTAACAACTACTCAAGGAAAAGTTGATTCAAGTTCAAGTTCTAAAAATATTATAGTTAACGTTGGAGATATTTTACCTGGAGAAACAGTAACAATTAAAATACCTTCAACTGTAATAGCATAAATTGATTTTTTGAAAAGATAATTAAATATAAAATTTATAACAGGTACTTGCAGAAATGTAGGTATCTTTTTATGTTGCTACATAATTGGAAGATAGGGTGTAAAACTTAATAAGAAACTATCCGTACCATCAAAGGTGTTTTACTTTTGCTTATCTTTACATTAAAGGAAACCAAGTTTTTCATATTTCAGTGTAATCACTTAGTATTATTATAATTTTTAAATGGGAAAAATCGTATAAAATATTTTTATTCCCTTATATATAGTTACAGTATACGTATCATATTTAGTTACTACTTATGAAGCATTAAAAGTTACTATAATTGTTATACAATATGTTACTATTTATGTATCTTTATAAGTAACAAGTTTAGTAACTATATTTATTACTTATTTAAGTGTATAATGGCCTTTAATAAAGGTATATCGGTAACTTTTATTACATATTCGTTTCATTAATTTGTAATTTTTATTTTATTAAATTTTATTATATACAATTATATAATAGTATATAATTTATATATTTTTACTTATTTATATAAAGTTAATATGGTATCTTTAGTTCCAATTTATAAATTTGAAAATGGTAGTAATAAAGATTATTTAATATGTGATAAAGTAGAGTATTGATATTAGTTGAATGAACTTACAGAGAATGTAGATGTCTTTTAATATTAATGCACAATAAGCTTGATCTGTTTTTATATAATTTATTTCCTTTTTGATAAACAACTTTAAATTATTAGGAAATTTAATACAATAAAGAATACACTTGCTAAATTTTATTATTTTTTGTAAAATCCATATAGGTATTGCTAATAGATATTAAAGGTAATAAAGTTAACTACAAAATAGATATAACAACTAAAACATTCCAAGGACATCCCTATAAAGTAATTGGAGAATATGATGGCTATATTGATATACGAATGCTAGATAGTAGTATTGAATATAGAATATCTTTTGATCTTAATACTGATTTACATATAGTTGCTGCTAAATTACAATATCCTCAAGATGAATTAAATAAAAATACAGTTGCAGGATATATCGTTTGGCATAGAACAGCTACTACATTCAAAAGATATCATGGATAATTATATAACTTAATATTAATCATTTTTTAAATTCCACTTAGATTTTTATCTATTCATTATATTTTTGTCTTTAACCTTTCAGATCTAAGTGGTATTTTCCACTTGGATTTTCTTTATAACATTTATCTTACTTATTTTATTATCATATTGGATTTGAATTTTTCCACTCAGATTTCTACTTTCTTTTTATAATTTTGTCCTTAAAGTCTTAAATCTAAGTGGCATTTTCCACTTGGATTTTCTTTATAATGGCTATATCACTTGTTTTATTATCATACTACATTTGAATTTTTCCACTCAGATTTCTACTTTCTTTTTATATTTTGTCCCTAATTCTTAAATCTAAGTGGCATTTTCCACTTAGATTTTTCTTTATAATGGCTAAATTAGTGGCTTTAGAATAATAATTAGCTTTCATTATTCCACTTAGATTTGTTATTTCTATAGTAAATTAAATTTAAAATCTGAGTGGAAATATCATTATAATACAAATAGTCTCTTACAAATATAGGTTTAATATTAATTAAATGGATAAAATCAACCTATATATTTCCTTTTGTGTAATAATATTTATTTAAAAAGTAGAAAAATAAAAAAAATTTTTTTTCTATTTTTTATGGATTTTTGAGAAGTGTCTCAGAATCAACGTATCTGAGTGGAATTTTTGAGGCAAAAAAGGCTTATTTTTGAGAAGTGTCTCAGAATTAACGTATCTGAGTGGAATTTTTTTTTTGAAATTTGTGATTTTTGATTTTTTTTCATAAAAATTTAAGACTCGACCTGCCTCTAAGCCAGAAGCCTAGCCACTTCCAGAGAACTGTCCCTAAATTTACGTATCTGAGTGGAAAAATGCCTTCAAAGGCGCATTCTTTCGTGAGAAGTGTCTCAGAATCAACGTATCTGAGTGGAATTTTTGAAATTTTGATTAAATCTCCATTATGAAATACAATAGGCATAGTGAGAAATTATAAGGAGGTGACAGAGATCTATGGCAACTAAAATGTATAATTCACATTTATCAAAAATATTGTCCTGCAATGAATATTATATATTAGATACTTATATAAATCTGGTACATATAAGTTCAGAAGTTAATGATAAATATTTGATTCAAACATTTAGTGATAAAATGTCAGATCTTATTAACCTCATACGTAAGAATCTTAAAGTATCTTATAAAACTGTCTTTAATTGTTTGGAAAAGTTAATTAACTTAAACGTTTTAATTTATGATGGCACTTTAAACTGCTGGACACTTAAAGATATGGAAAACATGACAAAAGCTAAGACAGAAGCTTTAGATTACGAAGATTCTTATACTGCAACTGGTTATACAAATATAAGAAAGTTCTTTTTCTCTGAAGAATTTACTTTTATGAAAGCAAGAGAAAAACGTCTTTTAATATATATGTCTCAACTTAAGGATTCTAAGAAATCAGCTTTTCATACTGGTTTTTCCATGAATCTTTTAAAGCCTAATTCTTCATGGCTTAATGTATTAAAAACAAAATCAAAATATTATGCAAAATATACTATCTGCAAAATGCTTTCAACTTACTCTGAACTTTTTGAAGATAATAGTGATACCTTGCGTGAAAAGGATTATTCTCCAGAAAGAATTAAAAATTTCAAGTTTGCCTTTGACTGCAAAGCAATCAAGGATAAAACTAACGAAGACACTTATATTGAACTTGTTATAGCTAAGAACCCAAAAGAATATGAGCTTGTAATGGATAAAATTCGCTTTGCACAAATTACATTATCTAAGAAACTCATAATGCATCTTATTCGTGCAATAGCAAATTTAAAGGAATGGTTTTTAAAAGAAAGAATAGTTCAGCTTGTAGTAAATAAATATAGGGCTATCCAAGTACATAAAAGCCGTGAAAATATTAAATCTCTGCCTGCATATGCAGCTGCAGTTGTAAAATCTGTAGTGGGTGAATATAAGAATTTCATACATACTAAGAAGCTCAATAAAAATTCCTATGAAACCGGTGAATATTTTAATAATTATATGGATGATAAATTTTATATAAGCCTTACAGAAAATATTAATAAAAATTTAGCACTACTATACTAGAGTCTATTGTTTTTTTCTAAAAAGCCATAGGCTTATTGGTGTTTATATTAATTTTAAAAATTTAGAAAATTAACAACCTAATATTCGATTTAAAGATAAGAAATTAATTATTCTTATCTTTTTTTATACAAAAATCTTAATTTTATGCTTTAATTCATTTTACTTTTTATTATTAAAGCATTTTTATGTAAAGTTATAAAAATTAATTATAAAGTCTTAAAATTTATAATTAAAGTTATATAAATAGTATTACTTTCTATTAAATTTCTTTGAATTTTGATAAAAATAAAATTTACTTAAAACCTTTATATACTAAGGTCTAAGGCTATATTCAATTTTTCGATAAACTGTAAGTAAATAATATTAATAGCATGATAATTAATTAATAGTTAGATAAATATATGAACTTATAGATAATATATTAACAAGATAAAATTTAATTATTGCTAGTAGTAAAAAATCTGTTACATCAGCTTTTATAAAACATAAAAGAATATATATTCCTATATTCTTATGTTTTAAATTACTATTACAAATTCAATTAATATCCTTGTAATTATTAAATAAATCAAATATTTGTAAAAAATCCATAATTCGGTAAGAATTAAAAAATTATTAATTTATTTCAGGAGGTAAAGACAATGAATGAAAATATTGATTCAACGCAAACAAATTTAATAGTTACAGCTACACCAGTAGAAGGACAGAATTATGTTCACCTTCAATGGACAGATCTTGGAAAGGGATATACATATAGAGTTTATTCAAAAGAAAAAGATCAGGAAATTTATCAAAGTATCCCTGCAAAAGGGGATGTGGTAGTATTAAATATCTATCCAAGTCCAGTTCAAAATACAGGATTATCAGGCGGAGCAAAAGATTTAGATGGAAATGTTATTCCTGATAGTGGTATTTTAAAGACATGGTTAGAAAAGGAGAATATAAACGAAGTTAAAATAGAATCTATTTCACTTACAAGTTTTAATGCAAACCCATCTAAGTACTTACAAAAAGTTGATGGTAAGTGGAACTATGATTGTATTTTCTATGGAATGTGGAACTTATTACCTGAGACAATGTATCCTAATGATAATGCTATTGAATATCTTAGAACATTTATTCATGAAGGCGGAGGATTTATGACTTCTCACCATACTATAGGATATAGAGGATTGGATAGAGGAGTTAATAAACTAGCAAAGGAACTTGGAGTTGAAATATTTGGACGTAAGCAAGCAAATAGTAATAGTGCATATACATGCAGGGATTCAAGCGGTAATTTATTTCCAACAGTATCTTTTGAAATTGATGATCCATCAAGCTTAAGTAATGCAGATCGTACAGTTTATTGGAACTATTCATCAAAAGTGCAAATGGCTAAAAAAGGATTACTAGACAATTATCCATTTGAAGTTGGAGATATAGGAACCGTTTTTGATATTCCTCTTCAACATAGTTTATCAGTTTTTGGAAAAGGAGATGTTTGGATGACCCCAGTAAACCCAACAGGATTTACTGATGGAACATTTAAAGAAATAAATGTATCACCTTTAACAGGAGATCATGGGACAAATAATTTTTATGTTCATACTTATAACAATACAGCTATTATTAATAGTGGACATAGTTTCCCACAGATATCACAAGCAGAAACTCGTATTATTGCAAATACATTATATTATTTAGCTCAATTAACAAGTAATACTTCTTGTGATGATCATAAAGGTCAGGATGTAACAGGTCCTGATAAAGTCACTATTACAAATGTATTAAGTGATGATAAAGACTTAAAGGTGAGTTATTCAAAGCCAAATGATAAAGGGACAAGCTATGAATATTATGTTAAGGCTAGTGCTGGTAATAATACAAATGATATAATTTCTAATACAGTATCTGCTGTAAATACATTAGGAATTGCAGGATATTCATATGTTATTGATAATATAGAAAATACAGAACCTGATAATAAAATAGACACTTCAGATTTATCAATATCTGTACCTTTATCTGGTTTAGATTTATTAAAACCAATATATATTCATATTAGAGCAATAGATAATGCAGGTAATGTATCAGAAACTACTCATTATGAATATAAATATGTGAGCAGTTTAACTTTAGATAAAACAGAAATAACAATGCTTGAGGGAAGAGAAGAACATATAACAGCAACAACAAATCCAGTTGGTATAGGAGTAACCTGGACTTCAAGTGATACTTCAATAGCTACTGTAGATGAGACTGGTAAAATTACAGGTATTAAACCAGGACAAGTAACTATAACAGCAGCTACAATCTGGGGTGGTTTAAGTGCAACATGTGTTGTTACAGTGAAAAGAGATATAATTTTAGATATAGAGCCCAAAAAAGATAAAATTCATATAAAAGAAAATGTAATAGCCAATTTAGTTATAGAAAATATAACAGAAATAGCAGCAGAAGATGCATTAATAAAATATGATAATACTAAATTAAAATTCATAGGAACAAATGAAGTAGAAGGTATAAAATTAATTAAATTAGATCAAGATGATAATGAATTAAGAATAATAACTGCAAGTGAAGGATTAGAAGGTATAGCTAATGCTAAGAGAGTATTATTAAAGCTTTATTTCCAAGGTATAGCTTCAGGAGAAGCCTTAGTAGATATAATTAAGGGGAAGGTTTCTGACGGTATTCAGATGGAAAAAGATTTAACATATGATGAATGTGGAGAAGCAACCATAACTATAGATGATATCGTAATACCAGACGATGTAAATCGCAGTGGAGAATTTACTCTTCTTGATTTAGCAATCGATGCTAGACATTTAGGCGAAAATCCAAATTCTCTTCCACAATATGTTACTGATCAAGTGATAAATGGAGCAATAGATAATGATGACTTATTAAAGATTGGTGAATATATGCTTAATAATCTAAATTATAAACTTAAATAAGTCTTGAAAATTATTGTTGTATATTTAAAATAAAAATATGATATAATAAAAATAAGATAAGAGGAAATTAAAAGAGCTAAAACATATTGGAGTATGTTTTAGCCCTGTATACAATCAGTTCAAGTAACTGATAGCACTTAAAAATTTAAGTAATTAGAAAATGGTAGCCAAGATTTGCACTCTATGGGCTACTATTTTTTTATGTTATTGATAAGTAAAACTATAAATGTTAACAATGCAAGTAGAAAATTACCTGCATATAAAAGTAACATTAAATTATCATTCACATTACCACCCCCTAACATTAAGGGATTGTGGTATAAGTAGCCCGTGACCAATTGTACCATTTAATTATATCACAAATATTGGAAATTAATATTGATATAAGTTCTAATTAAAATTATATATCCCTATCTCAAAAATCCCAAAAAGATTTCTCAATTAAGTAATCATTAGCAATTGTAATATAAAAATTGCAAAATAGAAAATTATACCTGTAATTAATAAGGATAATTAAAGACACTTAGAAGGACAAGTCTTTTGTTTTTGTGTCTTGTAGGAAAATAAATTGCAGGAGGCAGAAAATGAATTTAAATGAAGCTATGAGTCAATTAATGCTTGGGAAAGAAGTGGGAAGACATAAGGATCCAAAAATGAGGCTTAAAATAGTTGACCCTAATGAATATGAAAACTTAGATGAAGAAAGTATAAGAAAACTTGGTGATACAGTAATTTTGGATTTAGGGTATATTGAAGATAATAAGTTTACAGTATATGAGGGAATAAGAGAGGAAAAAATATATACCTGGGAAATTTCTATAGATGATATAAATGCAGATGACTTTTATGTATATGAAGAAGACAAGAACTTAACATCAGAAGAGGCCTATGAACAAATAATTAATGGGAAAAAGGTATATAATGATGAAATCTTTGGAGAGGGAGTTTATCTTAGCCTTTATGATTATTCACCTGCACTTTTTCATAAGGATGGAAGCGTTATAGTAAATAAAGATGGCAAAACTAAGTGGCTTCCAGAAACAGATGAAGAGTTTGAAAATAGATATTACGTTATATAATAATTATTATGTAAACTAAACTATAGGATAAACGTAGTTTATAGTTAAGTGATTATTTAATAGTTATGAAAAATTATATAGTATGTAAAATTGTTGATAAGGAGAAATTTTATTATTTTATAGGTCTAAATATCTATAACAAAATTAATAGTGATTAGGGTAATTAATAAACGAGTGGAGTTTGTTAATCTATTCTTTTCTTTCCTTTTATAACTGCCTGCTTAAGCGGGCAGTTTATTTTTATAATTAAGAATTTGGGGTGGTTTTTTGAATGTATATAATGCACTAGGAAAAGTATTAGGCAGTAAAGCATTAAAAGCTTCAAATGGAATTAGTCCTGCTATTACAAATGGTGCAATAGTAGTTGGCGCTACAGTTGCCGAGGCAATAAAGCTTAATGAAGCAGCTAAATTAGGTCCTATTACATCTGGAAGATTATCTGATATGACTGATGGTGTTGGCCTTTCTCCAGGATTAACTAAGATGCTTGAAGAACCAAAAGAAGACACTGAAAAAGAAGATAACACTATAAAAGATACAATCACAAATATGAAAGAAATATATGACAGTGTAAAAAATGCAGGTAAAAATTCTAAGGAAACAGGAAAAGTTACAAAGAAATCAGGCAAAAGCAAAGGAGAAGCACCTGAATCTATAAAAGAAACAGCTAAAAAATTAGCTGAAAAAAGCTTCAAGGGCAATGTTATGGATTCAGCTGTAAGTGGGGAAATAGTATTAGCACTGCATAAATTGAGGTGATTATAACATGGCAAATTATAAATTTTTTAAAGATATTGGCACTAAGTTTATTCGTGAAAATGGTGCTGATTTAATTATGAATTCAGCTAAAGAAGCATCAGATGATAATAAAAGTTTTATAAGGACTCTTGGGGACAATGTGGCAGAGACAGCTATATCAGAAATTGCAACTGGACTTTTTGGGGGAGAAGCAGTAGCTCTTGTTGAGGGAGCAGAAGTAGTAATGAAAGGCGTAGATAAAGTCTTTCAGTATGGAAGGGAAAAGGCTCAGCATGAAGCTTTAGCAGGTGCTGTAGCATCTGGACAGCTTGGTAATAAGCTTTTTAATTCTAGCGAAATTGCTGCAACTATGAGGCAGAGACAGCTTCAAAATATGAGTTCAGATATGCAAAAGAGTAAGGAATTTGGAAGTGAAGCAAGAAAAAGAGCTATGAAGATAGCTTACTAAGCCAAGAAAATTTTTATAGGCTTAAAAAAGGGGGGAGATATAGTGCATAAAGTATTAAAAGATGCTGTAGATTTATTAAAAATGCCAGATGGTACAAGAAGAAGGGCTGTTAATTCAATTATTAATAAAAAGTATTCTGAGTATGCAGGTGTTAATAAGCATGAATTTAATTCTGTACTTAAAAAAATGGGAAAGAGTAAAAATGATCTAACAAACTATGAAAATCTTGCAGTTAAGAAGCTTTTAAAGAATTCTAATCTAAGGGATATAACAAAAGAAGAGGTAAGTAACGCGTCTGAGCAGTTAAAAAAAGATATAGATATGCAGGCAAAGTTTAAAATTGGAACAGATTGGTTTAAAGAACCAGCTAAAACAATTCTAAGCTCTAATGCAACTCAAGCTGAGAAAAATCATGCTAAAAAGCAGCTTGCAATGAGAACATCCATAGCTGCAGTAGGGGCTATTGCAGCAGGACAAGTTATGCATGACTTAGACTCAGAAGATACACTTCTTGGACAGCTTGGTTATTCATCAAAAGATGCAATGAAGTTTGCAATAGACCGTATAGCCAAATTATAAATAATTATCTAAAAGAAAGGTCTTATGATTTTTATGGGAACTGAACAAGAAATTATAGCATATAAACCTGATTTAAATATATATGGAAAATCGGGCAAAATATCAGATAGTGGATATGCTTCTGGAAGTGATGATATTACTTATTCCAACGAAGGTAGTAATTCAAAAACTAGAAGTTTAAGGCTTTTTTTAAGTAATTCCCCATCTAGTACTGTTAATTCATTTCTATCTGCTATGGAAGATGTAAATGGTTATTTAAGAGCAATGGAGGGTGAGTTCACAGGCAATAAATATGAGGCAGATTATCTTGCTGCTAAGACAGAAGAGGAAATAAATAAGATTTTAGACAAGAATAAAGTCGATATAGACTTTGGCTCTGATAAGTTAGAAACCTATTCATATTTAAAGAAAATTTATGACCATATAAATAAGGTTTTAGATTTATACATTAAATGTGTTTTTGGAGATAATGTGAATCCATCTGATGCAGATGTCATAGTTAAAGAGTATTTGAGTAAGATTCAAGCTTTAGAATCAAATTATGAGTATGAAAAAGTAAATTATGCAAGTTTGTATTATGACACTTTAGCTTCTTATGCGTTAAGTGACTTTATTTCAGTACTTAGTACTACTTGCTACGATTTAAAAAGTATAAAGATAGCAGCAAAAGGAATTGATTTGGATACTGCAGCGAAAGGTTTAATAAAGAAAACTTTTAATAAAGAAACTGTTAGTTTGGATTCTTTAAATCAAAGTTTATCTAACTCCATAGATGATTTGCTTATTTCAATTAAGAATTTCTATCTGGAGAAACAAGAATTCTTATCTTATTTGGATACCTTCACTAAGATATATTCGTTTAAAGATGGTAAGACAGAGCTTGCAGAAATGAAAAATAGCTGCAAGGATACAATGGAAAAAAGATTTGATAACTTGGTTAAAGCTTACATGAATTATAACTTATTCTCTGGAGATGTATCTGTATCTGCTTTGAATAAGGCAAAATACAGAAGTTTTTTTCAATAAGTGATACAAAAATATACGATGGGCAGGTAATTAAATTACGTAAACCAAATGACATTGGAGGAATTAAAAATGGCAGTAAAAGCTAGAAGTAGAAAAAAACAAAATATTTTAAATTTAATAAATGACTCTAAAAAAATTGCATGTAGACATTGTGTTCTTTGTGGAAATTGTAATACACAACAGCAAAAAGAGAAAAGTGAAGAAATGGGAATCACAACATATTGCTCACTTACTCCTAATAAAGAAATGAGTAAAAAGGGCAAAAGTAAAAAGAAAAAACAATAATATCATAATTACAATTGGAAAAAAGCTGTAGGTATATTATTTATACAAATAATTATTTTTAATAATCAAGATATAAAGATTATTTTACGGCTGTAATATGATGAAATTTTGGATGCATTATAAGGAGTGATCTTATTGAGTGGTTCTTTTACTGCAAATTATAATGTCGGTGGTGACATAGATAAAGTAAAGAAAATCATTGCTTTAGAAGAAATAGAAAAACTAGACAATGTAGAGAATGTAGACAATATAAAAAATATAGACAACCTTCAAGATGTAGAAAATGTCAAGTATTTAAATGAAATAGGAAAAATAAGAGGTTTTGCTACAAAAACACAACCTTATAATTTCATGGAAGAATTTGAGATACCTGCACTTAAAGATAATTATACCTTTACAATGAACTTACCAAGTGTTGACTGTGAAATATTAGCCATAACACTGACTTGTAGTGGATATGGCGAAGATGATCATTATGATTTATTTTTTAATGATGTGCAGTGGTTTAAGGATTGGTATTGTTCAGAAGTAAAAGAAGGATTGTTCCTTGGTACATCAACATATGTTTATGCAGCACCAGCCAATTCAGCTATTAAGTTAATATTTAAAAATGATAGCGGAACTCAAAAGAAAATATGGCTAGGTGTACGTATGTTAGTTTAATAACATACTATTTTATATATAAAGATAGGAGAAAATAAAATGGACAACTCACTATTAAGTATGAACTTAGAAAAAAACTTTGTTTATCATGAAGTTTTAACTGATTCAGACAATGCTGTAAAGGATATAGCAAGACTATTAGCTTTAGGTACAGAATCAGAAGAAATTATTGATGCATCTGGCACATTAGTAAAGCCAGCTACTCCAATAATTGATAAGTGTTGGGAAGTAGTTTACCCAAAGGAAGATAGAACAAAGCATCCAGAAATAGAAGATTGGAATAATCTTCTTCCAGAAGAATATAAAAAGGTTACTGAAGACAAAATTTCTAAGATTACAGATACAGTAATCTTAAAAACTAAAACAATTCCAAAAGATATTAAGGTTAATAACTCTAGTGAAATTGGAGTTAACCAAGACTTAAATAAGAATAGCATAGAAATGTATCTTGAAATTTATATGCCTCCATACCTTTGTGATTCAGAATCTGAAGATCCAATTAAGCAAAGAACAGGATATGTTCCACAAGTAAATGATGTTAATGGTATTGCAAGTGGTAACACAAGAGTTGCTAGAAACTATCATCATTTATTTATGAGAATATTTGATAACATAAATGAAGCAGGAACTGCTCCAGCTGAAAATGTTATTGATTCAGTTACAAGAGATGTAATAAAGTGGAATTCAAGAAGTTCTTCATGGTCTAAACTTTCTTGGTATACTGACTTTGAAGATAAATTTAAAGCACCACTTCTTGGGCATTCAGAAAATGGAATGCAGTCAGGAACAGTAAGATTGCCAGTATTAGGCGGATTAACTTCAGAATCTAAAATTAAACTTTGGATTAATGTAAATGCTTCAAGATTTGCTTTAGGAGTTATGGGTTCACCAAACGTTGATTTTAGTGATAATAGATATTTAATTGGCTGTGCTTATGTAGGACAAATAGATAGTTTTGATTTTTCTATAAATGATACAGCAGGAAACTTTGGTTTATTCTGTACAAGCTCAACTTCTCCAGCAATGGGCAAGACAGAAGTAAAAACTAGAGCGTCTGTACCAGCAATTATAAGTGGTTCAACTGTAACTCCAGGATCTGGAGCAACTGGTTCAGGAACTAGATCAAATTTCCAAACTGGACTTAGAATTTTTAATCCTGGAACTGTATATGACTTAACAGCTATGGAAATTGCAAATGTTCCTTATGATTATAATAATGTTGATGGAGGAGTATATTGGGGTACAAGATATATAGATACAAGTACAGTAAAATTATATTGTACATTTGATGCTGCACCATCAATTATTACTTATACAAATGCTGCAGGATCCGCTGTAAGAAGAAGTATAGGATGTCCAGGAACAGTAGCAATTACTCCATCAAGTATAGAAGTAGATCCTAATAATAGACATAGAGTTAAGATAAATTTAACTTTAGAAGATTTACTTAAAGCTTTCATAGGAGATGCAGAAACAAAATTAGCTATGGCAGGCAAAGGAATAAGCTTTTTATATGTTTACTATAATGGATATGCTAATAGTGTTTATAATGAAGCTGTAGCTACATTAAATATTCAATATAATTTCTCTTACTATACAGAATATACAGTACAAACTGGTGGTGTTAAGAGAGATAAATTCGGTAATCCAGTTGCAGCTATATTAGATACTACTTATGGTAAAAATACAGCTAATGGTATTACAGACTTTGCTATGTATGCAACATTTACAAAGGATTATTTCCAAAGACATTTCTTAATGTTTGCTTCTACTGAAGAATATATGCAAAAAGAATTATATGGTAAGTCATCATATACAGGAGAATATTTTGCTGACAGAATTAAAATTGTTCATAGTTCAGAAGGTCCAAGAGGAATTCTTTCTGGAATGATTACAATAGATACTTCAAGTCTTTATCCTTTCGATGAACTTATTGTTAATAAAGATTTTGAAAAATATCAAGATAAACCAGAAGAATTATATGTATATCTTCCTATTACAGCACCATATTGTCCATTTGCTAATTCACCAAATGGAAGACATGGTATTGGTATCCTTAAAGATATAAGATATCCAATTCCAGTAACAGATGAGGAAATCGTAAGATTTGCTGTTAATGAAATTGCTAGAAAATATAGTGATTTAGGTTACATTACAGAAGATATTAAATTAATTTCATCTAGTAAATATGGAGCAAAAATTACATGGAAATCTACTGATGCTACATTAATAGAAATACCAGAGTCTAAGGATCCAGCATATATTAATATAGCAAAAGTTCATAGACCTGACTTTGATCCTAAAAAAGATAATCCTAAAGTAACACTTACAGCTGTAGTTACTCATGGATCAGTAACTAAGGAATATGATCTTGCTCTTATAGTTAAAATGCTTGGTGTCAGCGATTCTCAATCTATAATTTGGGATTTAAATGATTTAGTACTTCCAAAGGAAGCTACAGACAATATAATCCTACCTACAAAGGGAAAAAATGGTTGTGATATTAAATGGGATACAGATAATGCAGCTGTTATTGCTATTGACGGTACTGTTACAAGACCAGATGTTGGTAAAGGGGATGTGATTGTAACACTTACTGCTACAGTTACAAAAGGAAAAGAAAGTCCACAACCAAAGAAATTCCAAGTTACAGTAAAGAATTGGACAGAAGACGAAGAATTACAACAAGCATATGATTTAGTTTCTTGGGATTTAATTAAAGGAAAAAATACTAATTCACAAGCGATTACTTATGATTTAGAATTATCAACTCAAGTTGGTACTAGAGGAGTAACAGCTGAATGGATACTTGTTTCAAGTTCGGCAGATAATGGAAGTAAAAATGGTAAGATTGATATTACAACTGGTATTATTACTAGACCTACTTATACTCAAGGTCAAGTTACTTTCCAAATTAGCTGTAAATTAACTAAATCAGGTAAAACAGAGACAAAACTATTACCTCCATTCATTATGGCACCATTGGATATTACAGATGCCGAAATTGCTCAGTATGCTAAAAACATACTTGAACTTACACCATACTTAGGTGATAATGTTTCACCAACAAAGATAACTACTGCCATGAATTTACCAATTAAATCAACTGATTCAAATGCATCAAGAGCTATTATTACATGGAGCTTAGTAGACGTTGATCATAAAGATTTACAATCAAGTATATATATAACACTTACAAATACAGCTGATAACTGTGCTGTTCAAATATCTAGACCTTCAAATAAAGATGGAAATAAATCAATAGGATTAAAGGCAGTTATATCAGTTATAAGCAGTGATGGAAAAACATATGTTGATCCTAATCCAAAATACTTTGATATTATAATTCTTGCATCTTAATGAGGTAGCATAATTGGAACGTTTAATTACAATGAAATATAATACATCTATATCTCATGGTATTGAATTTAACTTAGGGAATGGCGAATACCATTCCCTTAGTTTTTCTACATTGCCAGATAGATTGGAGTTATTTGTAAGCAAAGAATATCTGTTTATGCAATTATATAAAGATTCAAGCTTTAATAATTCTTATATTAGTTTTAAACGAAAAAATCAAAGTATGCTTAGTTCTGAAAATAAGGAACTTTTTAAGAAAGATAAATTTCTTGATGTAAGAAATGAAAATTTTCCACTGATAAAGTCAAGGCGAAATACTGAAAGAAAGTATGTAGGCATTTCATTTTATGTAACAAATCTTCATGAAACAGAAAGTCTTGATACAACTTTTCATATTGATATTCCAAATCACATTAGAAGGCTTTACCGTTTTGATGAAATTTTTGCTTTTCAAGAATATATAAATCTTCATAGTATTGAAGAAGCAAAGAAAATAGAATATATCCCTAGCAATATTTTTAAATTTGATCCAATAAAAATCAAAGACAAGTATGAAAATAAATATCCAGCAAATATGAATAAAGATGTATTGTTTAAAACAAATAAACCTAACTTAAATAAAAAATTAACTGAAACTTTTATTAATTTCAATATTCCAGAAATATTTAAGATGGATGATATTAAAGGCTCTTTGAGAAATAAGAAGTTGTATTATGACACTATGAATTATTTTCTTTGGAATAAACATCCAGATATATTGATTAATCCTTTATTATTGGCTAAAAACGGATTGAATAAAAATATTTATATTAATCCTTTGCTATTAGTTAAAAACGGGCTAAATAATAATATTTATATTAATCCTTTATTGGAAGTTAAAAATGGAATGAATAATAAGGTTCATGTTAATAATGAATGGTCATTACTTGGACATAATTCAAATGAGCTTCATTATATAGAGGAATATATTGGTTTTCATGTAGATATTGGGTCTAAGAAACTTATTATGGACGAGTATATTCAAGGAGAAATTAATGATAAAAACTTTAATTACTCAAATTCTGCTGATATAAGCTTAGGAATTAATGACTTCAAAATTAATTATGACGGAAATATTATCAGTAGTAAATTGGATAATAGTGAAGTATATATAGATAATTTTTGGACTTGGGCTTATGTTGAAGATAATAAAATTGAACTGAATAAATATTTAATGAGTGCAAATAAAGATTATTCTAGAGGATTTGAAACTGATAGTATTTATTTATTAAAGTCTTATGACAATTTAAATCTAACAAAAACTGATAAATTTTTATTTAGAATTAAAAATAAACTATCTAAGGTAATAGATCCATTATTTATATTTAAAGATAATCATCAAATATACTCTGATTCTTATATATCTTTATGGAGACCTAAAGATGAATTGAAAATTGATTCTTTATATGAGTTTGCTAAAAGGATAATTAATAAAGTTGACGTGCATGACGAGATGCTTCAGTTAGAGCATGCTTTTGAAAGAAATATATTTACTGAGAATAGTATTAGTTTAAACCTATATAATAAAGGAATTAACTTTTATAATACAGGCACTCTTTTAGGTAAAAATTCTGATGGAATACAAATGGACGATGTATTTAGCATCAATAGAATTACTGAAGCCATAAGAGTTAATGAAGGTGACATGCAGCTTGGTAAAGCTTTTGAAGGAATAGATCTTTATAAGTATTATATTACTTTTAACAAAGGATCTAAGGGAATTACTGAAGAAGATCCAGTGTTTATTGATAAGATGCAGAAAAGTATTTTTATTCATGAGGATACCTTTGCTATAGATAAAGGACCTGAACCAATTTTCATCACCTATGAGGACATATGGATAAATAAGAATGGATATAATTTATCTGCAGCTGATGATTATACTTGCGTTAAAAAAGATGGCTATGCTTCATCCATAAATGATAAGTATACCTGGATTAAAAAGAATGGACAGGCTTCATACTTAAATGACGAGTATATTTTGATTAAAAAGAATGGCTACGCTTTATCCGTGAATGATGGTTATACTTGGATTAAAAAGGATGGATATGCCTCATCCATGAATGATTATTATACTTGGGTTAAAAAAGATGGATATGCTTCATCCATGAATGATAAGTATACTTGGATTAAAAAGGATGGATACGCTTCATCAATAAATGATGGTTATAGTTGGATTAAAAAGAGTGGATATAATTCATTTATTTCTCCTGAAAATAAATTTGTAGCTAAAAATAAGAAAGGCATTTATGTTAATTCTTATATATTAAATGTAAATAAAGATTCTAGAGGCATTTATTTTGATAAAAACATACAAATATATAGAACTTCCAAAGGAATTGGCTTTGATGACAAAATAATTTCTATAGATAAAAATGCAAAGAAAATTAGAATTGGTGAGAAGCTTTCAAAGATAGGGGAGCAAATATTAATATCTAAAAATAGTCATGGAATACAATACGATTCGTTTTTATCTGTATGGAAAGAAGGACATGGAACACAGGTTAATTCCTTTTATGAGTTTGCTACAAGGATAGGTAAGAAAGTCAATGTGTATAATGAGATGATTCAATTAGATCATGCTTATGAAAGACCTATATTTATTGACCCAAATATTAGTTTAAATCTATATGATAAAGGAATTAATTTTTATGATACAGGCAGTCTTTTAGCTAAAAATTATAAGGGAATACGAATGGACGAAGTATTTAATATAAATAAGAATGCTGAAGCCATAAGGATAAATGAAGGAGATATACATTTAGGGAAAGCTTTTGAAGGAATAGATCTTTATAATTATTATATTAATTTTAATAAAGCACCTAAGGGAATCACAGAAGAAGATGCAGTGTTCATTGATAAGGGGTCAGAAGGTGTATTCCTTCATAAGGATACCTTTGTTATAGATAAAGGGGCAGAGGCAATTTTTCTTATAAATGAGGATACATGGATAAACAAGAACAGACATGATTCATCTATGATTTATGATTACACTTGGATACGCAAAAATATGCACGATTCATCCATGATTTATGAATATACTTGGGTAAATAAAAATATGCATGATTCCTCTATGGTTTATGAGTACACATGGATAAGCAAAAATATGCATTATTCTTCCATCGTTTATGAGTATCCTTGGATTAAAAAAAGTGGATATGCTTCAGTTATAACAAATGAAAATCAATTTGTAGCTAAAAGTGGAAAAGGCATTTATGTTAATTTTTATATCTTGAATGTAGATAAATATTCCAGAGGCATATATTTTGATAAAAATATACACATAAATAGGAATTCAAAAGGAATTGGCTTTGATGACAAAATAATTTCTATTGATAAAAATGCAAAGGAAATAGGAATCGAAGAAAATTTCTCTATATCACATCATGGTTTACCGATTAATATAGATGAAAATAAACTTACAGTTTATTATGATTCAAAAAAAGCTGTAATTGAGAAAATTGAATTTGTAGATATAGATTCCAAGGCAATAGACTTATTTAAACAAATGTCAATTGAGTATTATAGCAAGGGAATTTTTATTGAAGAAGAAATTAAATTCGAAAATCAGTGTAGAGAAATTTGGTTTGATGATTATTGCAAATACTTTGGCCTTACAAAAGAAGAAGGCGGAGTCTATACTGATTCTGATATTAGATTAAAAAATGCCATAAAGCATGGAAACCTTGATTATCAAGGAGAAAATCTCACAAAGAAGAAAAAGGATACTTATCTTCCCGATGAGTTTAATTTTTTAGATGTTATTCACATTCCAGATCCAGATCCAGATAAGCCTCCAGTTATAATGACTGGAAATATAGATGAACTTATCTTGCCACACAAAGATTATAAATATAGCAATTTTATTAAGAAATTAATAAAGGCTGATGGAAGCTTAGATTGGACATATGTTAAAAACTATGATTCAGCCACTGGAGAATATACTGTATCAATACCTATGGAAAATCCTATAGAAATATATGCAGATATAGGAAGAGATTACATAGACGTTGATGTAGCTATACTTGAAATAGTAATATTTTTAGTCCAAAAAGTATGGAGAGATAACATGTATAAATATATAGCTTTTTCAGCTCATGATTCATTAAAGCATATTATGGTTGAAGTAGATAATCTGCTTATAGATTATGGCCTAGATAAGCAGCAGAGAAAAGAAGCTGTAAGATGCATGCAACTATTTAGATGGTATGCAGAAATGGCTGTTTTAAATAATTGTGAATATATATTAAAATTCGATACAGCAAAGATTAGTGTTGACTATTATAACAAGGATCTTGGAGATTTTAAGGATATAATAGCTTTCGATAATATGGAGATTACTGATAATTATATTATTGAGCCAATTGATGCAAGAAAAAAATGTGGCATAACATTTAAAAATAATAATATAAATCCAGGTTTACCACTTAATTTATCATTTAGACTATACAATATAAACACTTCCAGCAGTATATCAATAATAGATAGGGATGGCGATAGCAGAATTAAAACATATACTCAAGGAATTCATGATATTACTGAAGAACTTGAAAATAAAGTTGAAGTAAATTATGTCCCTAGTGAAAAGTATCAAAGCATTAATATTGCCAATATCGTTATTGATAATAAGAGCATAAGAGGATTTACCGTTAAATATAAAGGTAAGTTTGGAGAAACTAATGCTGTTATGCAGGAATTATTAGACAGCATGTTAGTAATAGGCGAGGCATCAGATATACTTAAAGAAAAGCTTAAAGATGTATCCCCTGTTACTGTTGCTATAAGTACAATGGTGAAATATTTTGATTTACACCATGAAAATAAGCTAAAAGGAAAAAGGCTTATAACTAAAAAATAATATGAGGTGAAAGAAAATGGTTAAATATCAAGTACAATTTAAACCCATTAATCCCGTAACTAAGAAGCCAGTTACAAATACAACATTAGATGACTGGACTGGAGCTGCTACATCTTCAACAGGTGGCTATAACACAAATTATGATATGGCATTAATGTTTATAAAGCCACTTAATTCAACAGGAACAATTGTTCCAACAGATTTCAAAAAAATTGACGGTGACGTATGGGCCGTATATGCAGTAAAAGAATCTATAAAAGCAGCAATGAAGACAGCAAAACAACTTATTCAAACATATGGAATTGAAAATGTTCAAATATGCAAAGTAGTTCAAGCTAATGTTGATATAATCTTCGAGGAAGAAGAATAATTGGCTAATATAACAAAATCTTCTTCTGGTTTATTATTTAAAGAAGAAGCATGGACAGATCTCTCTTTACTTTGGGAGCTGTCTCCAAATGATCCTAGTAGAGTTGTTTTAAGTGACAACTCTATCTCTTTATTACCGGGAGAACAAAGGCTTGAACTACTTATATATGCTCCTAAAGATAGAGGATATGTTATGCAGAGTGAAATAGAATATAGCCCAGTGTCAGCGACGGAAGCCGCTGGAAATACTCTACGGTCTGAAACAGAAAATTATATTGATTTGGAAATTCGTGGAGATGATGAGAAGCTTTGCAGTTATACAAAAATAATAGTTAATGATGATTCAGTACTTGATGCGAAATGTTCAAAAGATGGTTCAAAGTGGCTTTATTATGGGAATACAAAAATGGTAGATATGAATAGAATAGGCTACTATATTGGCGAAGGTACTAAAGCAGCTCCATTTAATATAAAAAAATGTGTAATGTACAAAGATAATAATGTACTAATAAATAATTTTGATAGAACTAATAAATTAAAGCTCTTTGATGTTAATGGTGTTGAAATTACTGATAAATTTGTAGTAAAAAAGAAAAATACACAAATGATCATAGATGGAACAAATCTAATATTCCCAATAGATTATTTAAAAGTTCAAAGCTGTGACAGAAAAACTGGTGAAGTCTATTATGAAGGTGAAATGAGAGACATATATGGTGGAGATATTTATGAATATGCTTATGAAGTAGAGTTCTTTATAGATAATGTAATGCTTACTGACACTGTATATGATTTAGGAACTATCAATAAGGATAAAATATTCAATCTTAAAATATCTAATAAAGAAGCCTACCCATTAAAAGATAAAGATTTAAAGGTATCATATTACTCTGTATATAATCCAGGTTATAAATTAGCACAATTAGCAGAAGAAGACAGCGACGTATTTAGTTCTAAGTTAACTGTAACTCTTGAAGCAGGGGAAACTAAGAGTTTTAAATTAAAAACCATAAAGGATGCTAATATTACTAACTTAGAAGATGAATACAAGTTCAGTATCATAATAGAATAGGAGGTAATGTTAAGTGTCAATAAAACTTATAGTAAAAGGTTATAAGACTCATTATAATGATCACTTCCTCCTAGAAGGATTAGATAAACCTAATCAACATCCAATATCAGCTATAATAGGACTTCAAGATGCATTAGATAGTAAATATATAAAGCCAATAGGTGGAATTCCTGGATCTGATTTAGCTGAGAAATATGTATCTCAAAGTGCATTAGATAATCAATCAGCAGTAATGCAGTCTTTATATGCAACTTGTAGGATTTTAATAGATAAAAATACAGACAATATATCTATAAATACCGCAGATATTAAGGTCAATGAAAATAATATATCTAAAATTAACATAGAATTAAATGAAATAAGCAATAGATTAAATAAGGTTCCAGACAAGGATACTATTTTTAATGGAAGCAGCTCTATTCATCAGGAAAAATTTGTGGCTACAGATGATAATAAAGTATTTAAAGCTTCTATATTAGATACAGATTTAAGAGTGATAACACCAACCATAATTAAAGATAATGTATTGTATAAAGGAAATTATACTGTTGATTATCCAAATGATACAACTTTAGAAATAAAGTTTGAGGAAAATGGAACCTATTTAATTAACTATATTTCAGGGCCAGTTAGTGAAAGTGAATATGAGGTTATTTTAAATTATTTAAAAATCCTTGAAGATAGGATGCTTAAATATAGTTCTGGAAGCGTAGTAAAACCTGCTCATAATGTGCAATATGTTTATGATGAAACTAGCGGAAATATATTGCAAGAAATATATACAGGAAATATTAATAAAACTGTTAAATATGAGTACGATGGAAATGGCAATATATCTAAAAAAACAGTTATTCAGGATGATACTATTAAAACTGCAACTTATTCCTATGATGATAAGAGTAATCTTATAGGTATTGATGATACAGGAACTGACATTCCAATAGATGGGACAAGAGCTAAAAGCTTTACTTGTACTTTAACTTATGATGAAAATAGTAATATTATAAAGGAAGTTTATGCAGGTGACATAAATAAAACAGTTGAATATACCTACAATAGCTATTCAGATGTCTTAACAAAAACTGTTACAGAAGATGGTACAACTAAAAGTGCAAAGTATATTTATGATGAAAATAGAAAGCTTATAAATATAATTGATAATGGTACTGAAGCTGTAGCAATCGTTTTTTCAGATTCAAATGGGTCTGGTTCAAATACTGGCGGAAATTCAGGAGAAGGATCCAGTGATTTTGAGCCAATTGCAAAAGCAGATATTGATTTAATATTTAATACGATTTTTAAGGAGCTGGTATAAAGAATGAGTGGATTCAATGTAGAAACCTATGAAATATTCAGAAAGAAAAATAGTATAGCTAATGAGGGAAACTATGATAATCTGTCAAATAGAGTAGCAGTATTAGAAAATAACTTAATGAGCATAAACAGCACCTTTACTTATGATTTTGATAATGATGACTACATAGATTTATATAAATCTACTGTAACTATGACTTCAAATGGCATTATACCAAAGCAGTATTTAAATAAAACCTTCATAAATTTTAATGAAGATGATGATTATGTAGATTATGATAATTCTACTCATATCAATTGGGATCAAATAAAAAAGGAAATTGCTATTGATGATGATTCCACATTAACAGGTACCTTAATGTTAAAAGAAATTAATGTTAATAGTGCTGTAGGAATGAAGTTTGATTGTGATTACAAGAATAAAGATACAATTTCAGCATTGCTGCCACAGGATTTAATAAATGGAAACCTATGGTTTGTTTCTGAAGTAGATAACTATGGAAGGTTATGGGTATTAAGCTGTCAGCAATTTGATTATGGTACAGCTAATAATATAAATTTTGTTATTTACAACAAAGATATGTCAGTTTATAAAAGTTATACATTGCCTAACAAAGCCTTGTTTAATGACAATGATACAGCAGCACAATATCCTGTATTTAATTCAGCAAGAATTAAGTTTACAGATGAAAATGTTGCTGTAGTTGTAACAAGAACTATACCAACTTTTAAAGATGGTGGACATGTTGAACAAAATAGTAATGCAACCTTTACTGATTATGTTACTTTATTAAATGAGATTGGTAATTATAATAAATTGGGTTCTTATTCCGGATACTATATATATAATGCGTCTCAATATATACATGTTCTTTGTGGAAGTACGCCTGCAGAAATAGAGCTTGGAAAAGATTTTATTTTTGTAATGCCGGGTTCTTATAAGTGTTATATGAGTGATAATGCAAGCTATTTAAATTACAGAAATAGAAATTTTATTGGATATGAAATAACAGGTTCTTTAACGGATTTGACAAATGTAAGATTAATTAAAAATGCTTTTAAAAATTCATTTCCTAGAATTACAGGTTGGGAACCTGGTGGATCAAGATACACAGTTTTTAGAAATTCAAATGTAGTTTATGTTAATGACTTTTTTCATACTTTTGGTGCAAGTAAGGAGCTTATGGGATCACCTTCTTGTACTGACGCAAACATTTCCAATTCTATAAATCAAATTTATTCCCTTCAATGTGGTATAAATACAGAAACCAAGTCTTTCAGTTGTGAAACTTTAGCAACTGATATGAATTTTGTTCCTCTTTCTTGTACAAGCAATGATGTAGTAACTTACAGTCATAATGGCTTTAATGGTATTTATTATGCTTCTAATGGAAGGCTGTATATATTTGGAAACAGTCCTTTAAACAGTAAAGATGGTTTATTAAATTGCTATACTGTTGATTGGAGTAGCAGAAAAAAAGGAAGTTTGGTTGTAAATAATGTATTTTCAAAGAAAGTGCAGCTAGAAACCTGTAGTTTTGCCGAAAGTGAATTTAATGTTTATGATAACCTGCCAAATAGTAATTCCTCAACCTTTATGAAAATTATAGAGCATAAGAATAAACTTCATTTATTCTTTATGGCTCCACAATCAGATACCATTAGAAGATTATGTTTAAAATATATGAGCTTTGACTATGATTTAACCCTTATAGCTGAGGAAACTATTATTTATGCACAGGAAAGCGATAGTAAAAAATTACAAGATTTTAATGTATCAATATTTAATGATGAACTTTTGGTGTTGTATTCAGTTGGAGATAGAACTGATCCTAGAGAAAATAATCAATACAGTCAGCTTTATGCTGTAAAAATAGGTTACGTAACTTCAACTGTTAAATTTTATTATTTAGATGATGCAAAAAGAGTATGGACAAACATAAACAGCGGGGATGAAGTTAAGTTTGTAAGTCCAGTATCTGAAGTTTATATGAAAGCTGTTTTAGAATCTGACACTTATGATTGCTCTCCAACAATAAATAATATAACAATACAAACCTGGAATAATAATAATGGTGTATCAAGACAATCAGAGTATTATTCAAAGAGAATTGAAGAAGTTCAAGATGATGGTAAAGGTGTCTTGAGTGCAGATTATGAAGCAAATGATGGAGTTATAGATTGGTTTGTAAGCTATGATGGAGGACAAATTTATAATAAGATAAATTTAAATGAAGAATTTGTATTTACCCATTTAGATGCACCAGATTTCAGAGTTAAAGCAGTAATGAGCGTTACAGATAATGCTAAAAAGCTGCCTATTATTCATAGTTATACATTAAAGACAAATTCTTTAGTCTTACATTCAGATTTAGAGGAAATACAAATAAATTTAATAAAGACAAATTTCAAAATAGATACTTATACAAGGGCATCTAAAAATGGATTAATGAAAATGACCATAGATACTTTATCAGATGAAAACTTTATTGATCAGAAAAATAGTAAATATACTTTCTATAATTCTTATGGATATGCAGGTGGAAATTATCTTCAAACAAAGCCAGAGGAAGTAAATGAAAAAGTAAGGAGCATATTATTATCAGTTGATGAAATATGCGAAAATCCTAATAGCAAAATAATTTATTATGCATCAGCAGATGGTGGACTAAACTTTAAAGAAATAAAACCAAATGTTAAAACTCAGCTTACAAATGTAAATACAGAGAAGGATCAAATTGTTATGAAAGCTGTATTTTATGAAGGTGCTAAATTAAATGCATGGGGATGGGCATGGGATTAAAACATATTAAAGAAATCCTAATAGTATTCTTGCTAAATTTAAGAAGAAATCAATGGAAGGGGGGAAGGAGCTATGGCTGAAAAAGCAAATAGTTATTATGGGAAAAAAATATTTTTGCTTGGGACAGCTGATTTCGGACCGGTAAACCTGCCTATAAAGGTTTCATCAGCTAATCATGTGAAAAATGTATTTGGCGAAAAGGGAAGTCTTTTGGATGCTTTTAGAGTCATTAAAGAAAGTGATCTTGAATGTGAAGTATTTATGGTTAAAGTAACTGGGAAACATTCAGAATTATACTTAAATATAAATTTGCCAAATAGTGAAATAGAAGAAAATGGCTTATATTTCAAAGCCCAATATGCAAATGAAATCTATAATGATGTACAAATTATCATTCGTGAAGATGCTCTTTATATAAATTATCCAACAGATGCCCTTGGAAATTATTATCTCCAATATAAGTATAATGAAACTGATGAAAATGGTAACGATATTCGAAATGAAGCTGGAAATTTAATTTATAAAACCTTGTATAATTTAGTAGAGGAAATAAATGAAGACACAAGGCTTATGAATAGTGCAGTATACTGCTATTTATCTTGTGATCCAAAGACAATGGCTAATACTTCATTACTTGGAGTGAATGAACAAAGCAACACCTTAAAGGGTGGCAACAGCGGAATATATTATAACAAAAATATGATCTACAATTGTTTGAGTGATACTTATAACATATTAGAAGGTATGAAAATAGATATAATAATCCCTGTAGATTGCTATTATGATGATACTTTTACTGATGATACTGATGCTCTTGAAAAATATTTTGATTTAGAAAGAGAATATATTACCCTTAAAGATGCGGATACCAGTGAATATTTAAGTTACTATAATCAACTTTTGGAGTTTTTAAGAAGGCAGCTTAGGTTTGGATGTGTTACTCATGGAATTATGGGGATGAATCCAAACGGAAAGGTATTCTTGGATCAAGATGAATATTATTTAAAGTTGCAGTATTTAAAGAAATTAAATAATAAAAATAGCTTTTATGATAAATATAGACAATTAATAAGCATATGTGTGGGAGATATATATACCACATATGGAACAAGAGTATATAATTCTTATATTTTATATGCCACATTAATTGCAAGTATTCAGGTAATAGAAAATACTACTAATAAACCACTTCCAAAGTCCTTTACAGTTTACAATGATTTTGATAATATGAGCCTGTCTAAAATAAGAGAACTTGGATTTACTGCCTTTAGATATAGTGCATTAAAAAGAACAGTAGTTGTTTCAAGCGGAGTAACTGCAAGTGATGATATAAACTTTAAATATTTATGTAATATAAGAATGTGTCAGCTTGTAATGATTAGGGTTAATGATCTTTTATCTAAATATATTGGAGAAGATATTAATTATCTAATTAAAACTAAAAAAATACAAAGTGAGCTTTTAGATTTACTAGAGTATTTGATTGGTAAAAACATATTAAGGGGCTTTTCAATTAACAGTATAACAATTCCAGAAAAGGGGCATTTGCTGCTGGATTTATCTTTTAAAACAGTATATATGACAGAGAGTATTAGAGCTTATGCAGGTCTTGCAGCTTATACAAGAGGAAGTGTAGAAAATGATTGATAATGATGAAATTTTTAATGATGTTATAGATAAATATTTTGATTCGAAAAGCAAAATAGGTGTTACAAAAGGAGATAAACAAACAGTAATTAATGAACAGATACCTGAAGATTTGACCTCAACAAGATTGTCTGCTGAAGGGAATATTAAAACAATTGATGAATTCGGCCAATTGTTAAGTAATATGTTAAATACAGCCTGGGGCAATGATTGGGGAAAAATTACTTCAGATATTGATAAACTAAATATTACAATGCCTTTAATAATCTATTCAACTAATCTCAGAGAAATAACAACAGGCTCAAACATAAAGCCTAAGCAGACAGAGACAATAAAGGAAGTTGTAGACGGCAAAGCTACTGGTGATGCGTTTATAGTTTACAGACAGTCTTTTGACTGCATAGTCGAATTCAACTTTTGCTGTGATAAAGCAAAAGACTCAAGAGATCTCATGAATAGATTTGAAGAGACTATGCTGACATTTACCGGCTATTTAAAAAAGAATGGAGTTAGGGAAATTTATTTTATTAAAGAAGTTCCAGCTCAAAATAGTCTAAATTATATGAGCAGCATACCTATGACATGTTTACATTATTTCCTTCGATTAGAAAGAAATAATACAGTAAGAGTGAGTACTATTAAAAGGATTGAAGACAAAATATATCTTGAAAGTACCCTCGCATCAGAAAAAAAATCTGATGTTATACAAAATAATATAACCTATAAGGGGGATATTTAAATGGCAACAAGCTTAGGAAATTTATATCCAAATTTACCTGGAATGCTAATCGAATTTAAGGATGGTGGATCTGCACTTAGATTTGAAAAAACAGATGCATCTACAGACAGTTTACTTCTTCTAGGAACTGCTGTTGATGGTCCAATAATGGAACCAGTAGCAGTAGATTATAAATCAGCTGAATTAATATTTGGTTCTGACACAGATTCAAATAATGTTCCAAATGGAGCAACACTCGTGCATGCCTTTAAGCAAGCATATGAGGCAGGATGCAGAGATATAAGATTAATGAGAATATCAGGCTCAAAAGCATCAACAGTTATACAAACTACTAGCGACTCAGTTACTAATACAAAAAGAATTGATGAAAATGAGATTGCTTATATTTCAGGAAATGATGCAACAGAAATAAGCTTACCAATAACAGCTGGTACAGCTTATGACAAAACTAGTTTAGAAGTATATGCAAAAGGTAGAAAAGTTGACGCTACTGCTTACACCTTGGATGACGCAAATAAAAAATTAAAATTAAATGCAAATGCATGTGATGCTGGAGCTTCTCTTGAAGTTAAGTACAAGGAAGTTAAAACTAATGCAAATACTGAAACTGTAACAGTTGAAGCTTTATCAAGTATTAAAAATGGCGTAGTATTAAGTAATAATGCTGATAAAATTGTCAGTGTAGCTAAAGCAGATGCTTCAAGTGTAACTTTATACAATTTAGATGGTGATAAAACTACTATTATAATTAGTGATACATCAGTAAAGGTTGGAGATGCTATAACAGTTCAATATGAAAGTTATACTTATGCAAGACATGATGTTAGAGCCACAGCTGCTACAAGCTTACAAGTAGTTGCTTTAAAAAATACAGCTGCCACAGGTTCAGAACCAGTATTATACATAGATAATGCAAAGGTTCTTGATCCTTCTGCTTATTCTTTTGATGCAGCAACAAATACTATAAAAATAATTAAAGAAAACTTTAAAATGAACCAAACAATTTCTGTAAGTTACTTTGTTCAAACTACAGCTAGCGTTAATTCTTCAATTAAAATTCAATCAATTTTTGGTGGAGAAATATATAACGAAGGAATTGTTGAAGTAAAAGATTTAATAAATTCAGATGGAAGTGTAATGGGGAAAAAAGTTATTATAACTAAACCTGAAAGCAAACAAACTTTATCAGAAGCACCTCAAGTATATACTTCAATTGATTATCCGACTTTTGGATTATTAGCAGAAGCAATTACTGCTAATAATAATATATATGAAGCATATACAGAAGATGAAAATGAATTAACTGCTAATTTAGTAGCCTCAAGTTCATATTTATCAAATGGTGAAGATGGAACAGATTTAACTGCAGATGAATTATTTGAAGCTTTATCTGGTAAGAGAGATGGAAATGGATTTATTTTAGCTCAAGGAGCATATCAAATTCTTGAAAATTATCAAGTTGACCAAATTGTTCCAGTTGGCGTATATGCAGATGATAAATTAAGTGATAAAAATGCTAACTTTGCATATGAATTAGCTTTATATTGTGCAATATCATCTTACAGAAATAAAACAACAATAGGTGCAATACCTATGAAGCCAATTAAGGATACAACCTTAGCTAATATTCAAAAATATGCTAAGTATCTTGCAACATATGATAACACTTATTACATGTTAGATGAAGCTGGTTCTCCAATTAAGGATAGCGAAGGTAATAAATTTGATCTTGGTAAGTATATATCTGTTGTAGCAGGACCAAAGGTTTTGTTTAATCATTCAGTAAATGCTTTAAGAGAAGGAAATGCAGCAGTAATGTATATGGCATATACATCTACTCTAGCTTCTAAATCTGCACCTACTAACAAGAAAATGCTTGGTACTACAGGTCTTAAATTTAACTTCTCTAACAGTCAATTAAATGACATTATAGGAAATAGAATGGTTGCATTCCAATTGAAGTATTTAGAATCTGGAAATGCATCAACAGGAGCATATGTAGTTGATGCACCAACAGCTGCAGCTAAAAACAGTGATTATGCAAGATTATCAACTGTAAGAGTAATAAGAGATGTTGCAGATGCTATGAGAGAAGTAGCAGATCCATATATTGGTGAAGCTAACACTATAGAAAAGAGAAATGCTTTATCAGCAGCAATAGCTAAGAGATTAGATTTACTTGTACAAAATGGAGTAATCCAAAAATACTCTTACAGCCTTGTAGCAACAGCTAAACAAGAAGTATTAGGTGAAGCAAGTCTTGAACTTGGAATTGTTCCACCACAAGAATTAAGAAAGATTACTACAGTAATAGGTCTTACTAGCTCACAAGCTTAATAAAAGCTAAAAGCAAGGGGAGGTAATCCCTCCTCCTAAAGTAAATAGAAAAATGAGGTATGATATATGTCAAGTCCAAACATAAGCACAATGACATCATTTAGCGGAGCTGATTTAGTAGTAAGTTTTGCTAACCAAGTTGTAGGAGAACTACAACAAATTTCATGGGCTATTGAAAGAGAAAAAGCTCCAGTATTTACACTTGGAAGCTCAGATGCAAGAAGTTTTTCAAGAGGTAAACGTGGTATTGCAGGAAGTTTAGTATTTGCTGTATTTGATGAAGACAGCCTAGTAAATGCTCTTAAGAGAGTATGGGATAAAATAAGTCCTGCAGCTATGTTTACAGCAGCTGGAAATGTATCTGTAAATAATACAGAAAACTTTTTAAATGCAGTTGATATGCTAAGATGGAATATCACAGCAGAAGAAGCAATCAAAAATAATTTTGGTGGAGCCAATGGAAGCAGTGATTTTGGATATACTGGTACATCAAAAATTCAAGCAACTACAGTAAAAGGTTCTAATTCTAAACCAACATTAGACAGTAATAATGAAGTTTCAGGATGGACAGATTCAGAAACTAATGTAAGAGTGCCAGCTGGATTTTCTCCAATCAGAGGACAAAATGTATTATATGCTGATACATTACCTCCATTTGATGTAACTTTAACTTTTGGTAATGAATATGGTCAATGTGCATTCCAAAAGATCTATGATGTAGACATCTTAAATGAAAGCTCTGGTGCATCAGTAGATACTACAGTAATGTCTAGACAATTAACTTATATTGCTAGAAGAATTTCACCACTTGTTAAAGGTGTATATTTTAGAGATGAAAACGGTACTGTTTCAGGACAATCTGTTGTTAAAGTTTCTTAAGAAAAGTATTAAGGTACAATAAAGAAAATAATAGATAAATATCTTTATAGATTATTTTCTTTCTGGTGCTTAAAAAGATTGGCTCCTAGCCAATCTTTTTTTAGTAAGGCATATAATTAAGAGAAAAAGGAGATAGATGATGAGCAATTTAAATACTTTTTATAAAACTTTTTCTGGTTCTGATGCTGTTGCTTTCTTAATATTTCCTCAGTCAAAACCGATATTATTAGGCTCTTTAAGTACCATATCACATTCAGTATATAGAGAAAAGAAACCTGTTCCACTACTTGGAAAAATTAATACTGGTGGATATACAAGAGGTATGCGAAGCATTGCAGGAACAATGGTTTTTACTCTAGTAAATCAGCATTTAGTTGAGGATCTTAAGGAACAAATACCTTATTTAGAGGCTCATGGGAAGCTGAAAGCAGATGAATTACCTTTCTTTGATATTATGATTGTTTGCGCAAATGAATATGGTGCAGCTTCACAACTATATATTTATGGTGCTGAATTTTATGAAGATGGGCAAGTAATATCAGTACAAGATATTTATATAGAAAATACTTTTAGCTTTGTAGCAAGAGATATAGATGATTTTTCAAGAATAAATCCAATAGTTCAAAGCGGAGCACTTGGAAGCAATTATACAGTGGAGGCCTTGGTTGGCTATGCCTTTTCAAAAAGTGATTATGATGATTTATATAATAATTTAGCTTCAGCAAAAACCTCTTCTTATGGTAAATTGAAAGCAGCACAAACAGCCTTAAAGGCTGAAGGCTATGAGATTGATTTAAATGGAATAGCTGATAATGAAACAATACTTGCAATAAAGGATTTTCAGTCAAAAAATAAATTAAATGTCACAGGAGAATTAACAGATGCTACGTATAGCCTATTAACTGACAAAGAAAGTTTCTTTAAAGATGCAGCAATGTCACAGTTAGACGAAGTTTTGCAGAAGGTAATAATTCAAATACAAAATAAAAATGGTGCATATGTTTATTCAAATACAGATAAAGATAACATAATAGGAATAACAAAATATCTTGATGACTATATTGGTTATGATTGTGGCGAATTTATAAAGATAACTTTTTATGGTAATACAGGATATATTGCAAAGGAAGATACAAAAGCTCCTGCAAGCAGCATTATTGTAAATTACCATGAAAAAACTGAAAGTGGCAAGATGTACAGTTATTATATAGATGAATTTAAGCCAGATTTAATAGGTTCATCTGTAAAGGTAAATAGTGATGTTGAATTTAGAATATCTGCAATAGCATATTTTAAGAACAATGTTTCCACCTTTGCATGCAGATATTATTCATTAAAAGCAGCAGAGTCGAGGGAGCTTCTTTTAAGTTATTTATCAACTGCCTTTATATACAATATGGAAGAGAAAGCAATACCTTTGAAAGTGGATTTCATCATAACACCTATAGGTGGAACTAGTGTTAAATGGACTGTAAAGTTAAAGGAGAGATAATATGCCAGATACATCACCAAAAACTATAGCATTTAATAATGAAAGCAATAATAGAGAACACAATATATATACTGAAGAGTTCTTTGGAGGAGCTGATGTATTTATATATATTAATGATGAATTATATGAAGATATAAGTGCAGTTCAATTTTCTGTAAGTGAAAATGTTAAACCTATTTATGGATATTCAAGCAGGAGATATGACGATTTAGCAATAGGAACAAGAATTGTACAAGGAGTTATTAAAGTACCCGTAAGAAATACAAATCCCAATAAGTATATAACAAATGATTATAAGGATATAAGAAATAAGAAATTAGTCAATACAAAAAGTACTAATGTTCCAAATTGGGTTTATAAATATACAACTGATAAGGATACGCTTGGGTCGTCTAATGTTGTGCCACAATACAAGGATGTGAAATCAAGCACTATAGCAGATGTTCAGCATAGACTCGGAGTTGAAGTTACTGGTACAAATGATTTGGAAACTCAAAAGGCTGTAGCTGAATATAAAAAAGCAAATAGTTTGGAAGTTAACAGCAACATTGATATTGTTTTATTAAACAGATTAGATTTATCAGGGGAGAATGTAAAAATCACAACAGGTATTATAAAATTACGATACAAACCTACAGAGGAATCACCAGCTTATTTTACAATACAAGCGAAAAATAAAGTTGTAATATTAAAGGATTTAGATGATGAATGGTATTATGTACAAATTGATGAAGGTACAACAGGATATATAAAAAAGAGTGAGGTGGTTTAACTTTGGGTAAATATGAAAATATCGCAACACTATATACTGATACTTATTCAAAATTAGATTTTAGGGAAAAGGTACCCTATGATATTGGGATTCATGCTATTCAAACCGCTTTATATCTCCAGGATTATAATAGTAAAGCAGATATTAATATAAATGATTTAGTCTTTGGATATTATGATGCTAATACTCAAAAGATGATTAAAAGATTTCAAATAATTAATAAAATGAAACCAGCTGAAGGTGTTTTAAATGAACCAACCTGGAATGCTATATTTAATGGCCTTGCCTTAACTAAAGGTGTTGAACTAGATAAAACTGGAGAGAAAGAAGTAACCATAGTAGATAGTGATAATTTCTTAGATAGAAATTATGTTGTAACCTCAGTTCCTCCACAAGGAAATGAAAATTATAATGACGATGGAAATGATAATAACCCTAATAGTGCTGGCAGTATTAATTTCAATAATGATGGAAATTATACCTTAAGTGATGACTTAAATGGAGAAAAGTATGGTGAAGACCTGCACAATTATATAACAGATATAAGAAATATTAGAGGTGGTGACATTATTGATGGCTATGTTACAGGAAATGGAGGATATGTATATTCTGGACCAGATGAATATGTCAGAGATGGCAGTATATCTTCAATCGATCCTGGAGATTATAATTTTCTAGGTAAAAAAATAGTAGTTATGGGAAGCGATAACCTAACAGATGGAAATAACAGATGGAATGATACGAGCATAAGCAGATTAAATGATAATGACTACCAAAGAGATTATGATTTTATTTACAATCTTTTAGCAAATACTGCTTATTCTGGTGGTGGATATATAAATCCCCTTCAAGAATCTAATTCGACTATAGATACTTTGGAAAATTATTCAGGGTCTTATGAACGTTCAAATAATAAGCCATTTTTCAGTCCAGATAATATGTCTTCCCTTAGAAGAAGTAAATTTGATATGACTATAGTTTATGGAGCTAAAGGGAAGAAAGCAAGAAAGCTAATAAAAGTAGTTCCAATGAGTGTGACTCAAGAAATGAATGCTAGTGGAGAGCCAATATATGATGTTTATGAATTTGTTGCAAGAGATGTTGTATATAGTGAAGATGATTAAAAATTAGATAATATAATAAAAAAGTTTAGAGGAGGATTTTAATCATGGGTGGATTTAATACAAGTGGAGAAGAATTAAGCGCAATGGCAGCTATGGCTAAAAAGCAATTGATGAAGCAAAACAAAGGGGATGCAGATGCGTCTTTTGACTATTCAAAGATTATGGAAGAATTCAATGAAGATGAGGAAGTACAGAAAGAGGATGAATATAAATTAAACAATAATTTGCAGGAAAAGCCTTTGGATAATACTACCTATGAAGAACCAAAAATACTTAATCCATATGATGAAGAAGTGTTTCCAGGAGGTCCTACAAAATCTCAAGTAGATTTATGGAAAAAGGAATGGGAAGGCTATGATATATACGCTATTGAGCTTTTAGGTAAGTATTCATTTGTATTTAGAACTTTAGGTAGATTTGAATATAAGCAGCTTGTAAGCTTTATAGATATAAATGCTCTTCAAAGAGAAGAAAGTATATGCAATGCAGCAGTACTATGGCCAGAGAATTATGATTATAATGTAATGTCTTCTCAAAAGGCAGGAATAGCATCTACCTTGGCAGCAGTTATTATGGAGAAATCAGGCTTTACAGAAGATTATGTCATACAGGAGATATAAACTATGAAACTTTATGATATTCTTTCTATTAAAGAAAAATATAATGGAGAGAAATTGATATATATTAAATTTAATAATCGTGAATATTTATTCAGATTGATTTCAAGTTATGAATACAAAGAATGTAAGATGTTTGCAGAAGACAACTTTACCTCTAATGATGCCATATGTCAGCTAGCAATAGTATATCCACAAAATATAGACTTCTCTAATCTTGGAATAGCAGGCTTTTCAGATTTTACAGCATCAGTTATTATAGATAAATCCATGATATTTGAGGATATAAGATTAACAGAAATTCTAGAGGAAAACCGCACAAACAATATGACCTTTATAAAAGAGTGTAAGCTTATTATTAAAGCTGCTTTTTCTGAATTATCTTTAAAGGAAATCAACGATATGTCTTATGTAAAAATGATGGAAATGACTGCTGATGCGGAAAAAATACTTTCTCTTAGAGGCTGTAGAAATAGTGATGGGTCACTTATCAAAGTCGAATATGAAATAGATGAAGAAAAAATTAAAGAAACTGAAAAGGAGCTTACAGATAAGGAGCTATGGGCTAATGGAATTGATCCTATGCTTTATAATATTGATAAACTTCAGCTAAAAAAACCTTTAATTGATGAACCCTTTATAATGGGACCTAAATGGAATGACGAGGAGTTGAATAGGAATGTTGGAAGACAAATACTTAAAAAGTACTCAGATTAAGGATGCTCAAAAGATTAAAAATTTGCTAAAGAAAAAACAAATAAATGAGTCAATAATTCCTATAGAAAATATAGCTAAGTATTATATAGATGATAAGCAAAGTCAAGTCATGAAGGTTAAATTAATAGCAACTCAAGAGACTATAGCACAAAATTACTCCATTAAAAGTACAAATAAAGTTCAAAATAAAATTAATAATAATGAACTTATAAGTGTTTCAAATCAAATAAAAGGCCTTCAGGAGGCTAAATATAGGCTGGAAAAAACTTTAAGTGAAGCAGGATTTACCGATATAAATATAAATTTTAAATATGGTTCTACGTCACCTGCAATAAATTTAAATGCTTATGAAAGCAATAAAGATAAATTCCAAAATAAAATAAAAGAAAGGCTGGGTACCTTATGAATATAAATTCTTTAGCTACAATTAAAAATGAAAAGAGTATATCTAAAATTCAATATGGAAAATACTTAGCTGAATCAACTTTTAAAGATATGTTTTCTTTAAATGAAATTATTAACCCTCTATTGAGTAAGGAGTCTTTTTATAAGGTCAATGAACCTTTAAGACTTAAGCAAAAGGAAAACCTTTATTTTTCTAATGCTTATGACGATCTTTTAAGTTCTAATAGGGATGTAGTAATGGAAAAAGGGCATATTTATAAATTTAAAGCATACAAGATTACTTATAATAATTTAAAAGATATACAAGGACAAGATAAAAATGAAATAATAAAAAACATGTATGAAAATAAGATTTTGTTAGAAATTATAGATTTATATGATTATTTAAAAGATGATATGTTACCAAACTATGGAGATTATTCTTCAGAACTTGGAGTTAAAATATATTACATCGTACTAGATAATGAAGAAGAATTAGAAAAATTCATGAATAAAATAATGACATTAAGAGCTTCAAAGGAAACCTTAAATAAAGCATTAGCTACTTCAAGGCAGAATATAAAAGAAAATGCATTAAAGGAAAAAGAAGAATGGACTAGCTTAATAGGCTCAGGATATAAAAGTTTTAAATTATATACTGATGCATATGAAAGTTTTAATAAATATAAATATGAAAATAATTATACTGAAGACTTAAAGACCTTCCTAAAAAATTCAAAAGAGGATGAAATAAAAAAAGTCATACCAGAATTAATAAATACAGAAGGCAATCTAGTTAATGATAGAGTGGGTTGCTTTATAAATTTATATGAAGATATAGATAAAAACAAGAATTATTATAAGATCCTCAAAGCTGCTGTAGAAAGTAAATCTAAAGAATACTTAGATGATTTTAATTCTAAGGAGGCTAAAGAGGAAGCTTATGAGAATTTTAATACAAAAGCTTTATATATTGCAAAGGATAATTTAGATGAGTATATTTTATCAAGCCTAAAGAGCAGAATAATTAAGAAATATTCAAGTTATACAGATAAGGAAACATCAATGTTAACTAAAAATGGCATTGATGTTTTTGAGAATATATCAAAAAATGATTATATTAAATATCTTAAGGCAGATGACTTAAAGAACAAGCTATTAAAGGATGATGATTTTGATAATATAAAGGAAAAGCTTTATTACCTTAATGATAATAGTTCAAAGGAAAAGTTAAAAACATTTCTTTTAGAAAAATTTAAGTTTCCTGAAGAAAATGTGAAGTTATTTATTGATAATATAATAAACAAAGAATATTATTCAGCTAAGAATGAAGAAGACATTTCAAAGACAATTAAATTCATAGATGATAAGGGATATATTTTTATAACTTATACTGACTATTTCAATAAACTTGAAGATGACTTATTAAAATGTACAAAGTATAAACAAACAGCCTTTGAAGAAATTGAAGAATATATGAATATGTATTCTTTAATATTTAATTTAGAGGAAATAGAAGAATTAAATAATTTAGAGGATTTAAGAAAAATCTTTGGAGAAAAGGATAAATTAATTAATTTAAAAGAAGAATTAGAAAATGCATATGCTATTGCTGCAAAGATAAATGGAATGTCAAAGGAAGAGTATAGAGATATGCTAAAGGATATGAAGGATGAGGCTAACTTAATTTTTAAATATTATGGCCATGATTTGCAGGAAGAAGAAATTAATTATAAGTCCTTAGAGGCCATAGAAAGAGCTGTGGAGGATATTAATAATAAGACAGGTTATAAGCATGAAAGCTTAAAGAGCATAGCTAAAAGATATTTAAATAACATGTTTAAAAATGAAAACTTCATACATAAAATGGAGCAAGCTTCAAATATTAATATTGCATTAGCAGCTCAAGATAATGCTTCAAAATATGACGAAATTAATGCTAATGAAAAAGGTAGTAATGAGAACCATGAAAGAATTTATGAAAATAGGCTTAAAAGAGCAGAGATAAAGGATATATCTATTAAAGATGCAGTTACATATAAAGAATATATTCTGCCATATGATATGAGCGAAACCTTTAGTGATACAGTAATTGAAGAAGGCAAGGAAAAAAGAGTAAATGCTTATAAGATAAATATAGAAAAGCTGCAGCTTGAAAATCCACTATATAAAGATTTATTTTCTAAGGATATGAAGGGAACCTATATTTATAAAAACCTTTCTCACAATTATGAGCCAAAGGAATATGCCCATAAGTCTAAAATAAAATCGGAAATATCAGAAATTATTATTCCAGCGTTTAAAGCAGAAGCTTTAGTGGGAGATTTAAAAGATAATTTGATAAATTTAAAAAAGACAAGTGCAGATTTAATAAATGTTTTATATGAGCTGGATAAGTGCAGCTATGAAAGTATTGCTCCAGTTAAAGAAAATAGATATAAGTCAGTACTTAAAGTAAAGGCTCAAAAGAAATTAAAGGATTATTATAAAGCTTTAATTTATGAAATGAATGATAGTAATGGATACTTTAAAAAGAGCCTTAAAGTAGAAATAGAAAATAGTGCGTCCTTAAAGCTTTCAACGGAAGCTCCAATAGCAGAAAATAAAGCTAAAAAGTCTTTAGAAGGTGGTAAGCTTAATGAGGATGAGATAAAATCCTTGAATATAAGTGAAACTGCAGATCATAAAGAGGACATAAAGGATAACAAGGCCATATATAATGTTAATCCCAAAGATATATTTGGAGAAGATTATAAACTTGCTTATGAGTCTATAGGAAAGCAGCTTGTCACTGATAATATAGATAAAAGTCCTGAATTTTATAATTATATGAAGGAGAACTTTACAAAGGATATTGAAAATATTTCTGAGATAAAGAAAAAAAGAGGGCCTTTATTAAAGGAAAAAACGCTCTTAGAAAGCATAGGTAAAGGTTATTTAAAGAAATTTGGCATAAATAGTATTGTATTAAGCCATTTAGAGAAAACTTCACCATTAGTACACTTTGTAAAAACCTGCGTTAATGAAAAGGTACCAAAGGGATATGCTCAGGTTGTGCCAGGTACTTGGAATAAATTAGGTGAAGATCAAAAAATAAAAGTTCTTTTCGAAGGAATAAGAAAAAGTAAAAACGGGAAATATTTCTTAAGATCCAAAGAAGAGACTAAGGACATAGCTGATATGATCAAATTACTTGAAAATGATGATTATCAGGAACAAATAAACGGAAAATCCTTTGATATAAGTGAAGATAGTCATTATAAAGTAGACCAAAATAATAGTCCTATAAATAATGATGCTAATATTATGCAAGAATTATTAATAAAGCAAAGAAATAAAGTATATGACTATAATTATTGCTTAAACAAAGGAAAAAGCTCACATTTTGAGAGAAATGATGCTTCAAAATTGAATAAAAATATGGATACTTTTATGAGCATATTTGAAAGTGAGCTTGAAGATAATTTTAAAAATGAGCCTCAAGATAATTTCAAAGATGAGCCTGAAGATAATAAATTAAACATAAATTCTGATCACATAAAACAAAAGCTTAAAACTTCAGACGCTTATATAAATAATATAAATATTTTAAGTAATTTGAAGAATTCACCAGAAAATAGGTCAAGGGCTTTTAAGGAGCTTAAAGAAGATGCTTTTTCACTAGCTTTAAAACAAGGTAGAGCTGTAGCAATAAATGATGTACTTGTGGATTTAAAAAAGGTAATTGAAGATCCAAAGTCCAATGCTTTGATCAATGAAAAATTCTACGAAAAAGGAATTTTCCCTGAAGGCGAAAGAAATAAAGTGCCTTTATATAAAAAAATGGACAGTATAAGTGAAAAAGCAATGGGTAAAGTTCAATTTGAAGATAAAGGGATATTTAACGAAGTATATTCAAGAAATTATGGAGAAAATGCTCCTAGTATAGCTGGTAAAAAGGTATTAAAGGGAGATAGAATATATTCTTTAAATATTGATGATGCAGGCCTCTTTAAAGTATTAGAAATTTATAGAAACAAAAAAGGAAATGCAGAATTAAAATTAAAAGACATTCAAGGAAATCATGTAAAAAGCTTTCAAGAAAAAAGCTTTGCTGATATATCAAGAATGGTAAGGAAGTATAAAATTGCATTGCCAGAGGAAACTGATGAAACAGTATTAAATAAAATAAAAGCCCAAATAAAAAATGAATATATTAATATTTTTTCTAAATCCTTTGAGATTTTGGACAAGATTTTTAATAGAAGTCATTTAGAAGATAGTCCTATTCATATAAAGGCCTTTAGGGAAATAAGAAAAGAATATGATAAAGCTAAGGCAACAGATTATGTAAATACAATACAGGTGCTAAAAAATAAGAAGCTGATAACTGAAGGGGAAATAACACAGGTATCAGAAACAATTAATGAGAAGCTAAAATCAGGAACCTCTAAAGAAGAATATAAGGAGAATTTATATAATCTTTTAAAGAATAGCTCAAAGTTTAAAGAAAGAAGCATTGATACTATTCCAAAAGTAGAGAACTTTCTTAAGACTGTAATAACAAAGGAAAGCATTGAAAATGCAAGAATATTCGAGGCAGTAAAAAAAGAAAAACAGTATCCAAGAATAAATATAAGGGAAGCCAAAAGAATTTTAAAGGAAGAAGCAAAAAGCATAATTAAAAAAGATGATAGTTTGCAGTTGCCAGGGAAAAAGGTTGTTAAGAGTTATATTAATTACCTAAAGCAAGAAGATAAAAATAATGAAAAAATCTTAAATTCCATCTACAGAGAAAATGCATATAATCCTGAATTTTTAAACAAGGCTCTTAATATTAAGGATGCTTCAAAAGAAGATATTCAAAGCATTAACAAAGTGAAGATAGGTTATGGAAAATATGCAGGATTAGCAATTGGCGAATTAAGTAATGAATCCCTAAGTGAGATACTAGAGAAAGATTATTCTGATGAGTTAGATTACAAGGTAAACAAGGAGCTAATAAAGAAGACAAAGGATGTAATATATAATGCTAAACGCTTAAATAAAGACGGTATTATTAATAAAGAAGCTAAAAATTTAACAAAGAAAAAATTAAAAATTTTTCTAGGTGATACTTATATAAATGAAATGGAAAATACAATAAATGAAGCCATTAAAGGTTGGAAAAATAGTAGAAGATATAAGAAAGCTTCAAATTCTGTAAAAGCAGCCTTTGAAAATAAATCTAAGAATACAAATAAAGTATTGGCCATAAATAAACCATTAACCCAAGGCAAAATGGTATCATCTAAAAATTTAAATGGAAAATTCGAACCTAATATAGTAGCAAAAACAAAGGAAAATATTAATAAAGTTAGTAATCCTATAAATATGGTTGATGCAAATTATGAAAATATTCCAAGAAGTAATACAAGATATTATGCAGAGCAGAAAATAGGAAATGCTATTAATATTTCAGCAAAATCACCATCGAATTCGACTAAAAGTGATATGTCACAGCTTATAAGTAAAGCTGTAGGTGGAAAGCACTTAAATATTAACACTAATTTTATGGATTCAAGAAGAAAAGTGACTCCAGCTGAAATTAACAGCATGATAGAAAATTCAATAAAGTAGGAGGTATAAAATGGATACAAGTGCAGCAAAAGAGCAAACCACTGCAAGCACAAGTGCAAGTACTGCCGATACAAATGCTACAGGTGAACCCAAAACTACTGAAAAAGCACAAAAAGATGATTATAGTCCACAAGATATTCATGTAAATATGGCTAAGGTTACTAATGTAAGTAAACATAAAACCATGTCTTATTTTGGAGCTAATGCCCAGGAAACAACCAGAAGTGATATGAATGCTTTAAAATCCAGATTTGATAAATATGCAGAGGAAAGACATTTTGAAGCTGCTCCTCCAGGATATTACGATTATATAATATATCCTCATAGACAAGATGCATATAATATGGCAGATCCAACAAAAATACTTTCTTCAAGTTCAGAAAGTAATAGCAGTGGTGATAGTGGTTTAGTAACAGGAGATATAAATAGAATCCTTAGAATAGGGGACTTTTTTGCAGTAATTCCACCAGAGTTTATTACTGTAACTACTAGATCTACTGATAAATCAATTCAGCCTTTAAGACAAACAGGAAGTATAAAAATAGAAAATGGTTATTCAAAAAAAGATATTCAAATAAGCATGATTTTAAATGGCATGAATCAGATAAATGGTTATAAAGTAGAAGGCCCAATGAATTATAGCTATTATGTAGATGGTCTTAGAAATTTAATAGCTCAAATGAAATTTACTCCTTTTATGCCTATAGAAAATACTGTTGTAAATATCACTCATGGTGTAAACAATGTTGCAATAAGAAATATATATGTTGAAACTATAGCTGGATTCCCAGAAGCTCTTCAGGTTGTATTAACCTTAGATGAATTTAATGTAACTCCATACTTGAGAATTCCTAATGCCTTCTTCGATAATGCAATAGATTGGGATTTATTTAGATGGTATACTCAAAAGCCATTAACGGAGTCTAGTGAAGTAGATGAGGATTTCCCAGAAAAGCTTCATGCAATAACTACTTCAGCTTTAACTAATGATTTTAAATTTAGTATTTTAACAAAAGAAAGTGCAAAAGATTCTGATATACAAAATAAGATATATGATGAATCCAGTTATACAGAATTTATAAGCAGTGATGATGATATTACGTTAGTTAAAATGAGCTTTTCTATGGGGAATATTATGCCAAGCATACAGCTTGAGTATCATGAAGCACCAACAATGCAGTTTTTAGGTGCTACAGATACTGAGTATGGCTTTATTTTTCAAACTTCAAATTCATATCTTGCAGGGAAGTTTAATGAATTAAACAGACAAAATAAGCAGTTAATAAGAACTAACAAAGATGCTAATGGATTAGGATTTTTGAGAATAGAAAACGAACTAGTGCAGTTAACAGGAATTAATTGTGTTGTTATAAGTGATATAAAAGTAGAAACTGTTCCAAATTTCCCAGGCCTTTATACAATTACAGTAATGTGTACAAGCTATGGCTCGACTCAATCTAAGGGAGAGAAATTAATAGCAATGAGACCCTTTGAAGGTAATAGGGAGGGCACTCGAGGAGATTTAATTTCAATGCAGCCTGGTGGCTTCTTAAACAAGGCATCTCAGGATACAACTATAATGTCTAGATTTCAAGAATTAGAATTATATCCAGATATGCATCTTCCAAAATATGAAGAAGCTGATGATGCCATTGCTAAAATAAGGTCATTTAGAGAAAGAAATAATTTACTTGAAATGCCTATGTATACAAAATATCCGAGGCATAAGTGTATAATGCCTGATAGCATAGTTGAAAAAGAGTATGACGGTTATTTAGATCCAGATTTTTATGTAATGTCTCTTATTGCATATTCTGATATCACAATAAACAACACAGATAAATTGAAGGCTAACGATATTTCAAGCACTGTTTCCTCAGGTTCTACAGATCCAATCTCAGCTCTTATGTCTAAGGTAAGTGATCCAAGTGATTTGTTTATAACTCCAACCATAACCCCAGATGCAGCTACAGAGCCAGATTATGCTTATGGATATGAAACACTTAAATTAAATAATCATCATGGATTTTTAGCACAGTGGGAAAACAAAGGTGAGGAAAATCTTAAAAACTCACAAAAATCTAGTGTAGCCATGAGTACTGGAACTTCAATAGAAGGTGCTGGTGTACAAATGCCACAACATATAAATAAAAAAACAGGTAACGTCTTTGTAGATTTAATATGTGATAGAGTGGATGCAAAATGTGGATATGATCAACATCATAGGCAAGGAGAAATTGTAAATGGTAGGCAATACTTTGATTGTTCATCTTTAGTATCATATGGACTTATAGCGCTTGGAGTTCTCCATTCATATTTAGATACCAATGGATTAGAAAATGTAGGAGAAAAGATATCTACAGAATCAGTAATAGACATAAGCAATTTACAATTGGGAGATATACTAGTTCACCATGGTTCAGAAGATGCTGGACATGCAGCTTTATATATTGGTAATGGGCAGACAGCAGAAGCAAGTAGTAGTAAAACAGGATGCAGATATGGAGTTGCAGTAAGAAGCGATAGACCGTTCAATAGAGTTATGAGAATACCTAACTTAAATGAATTAAATCAGGCATTTTTATCAAACCATCCTGGTTTTTATGTAGGTTCAGGAGATTCAAGTTCAAGTAGCAGTTCAACTGAAAGTGATAATACAAGTGATTCTACAGTAGATATTACTACAGCACCTACAAGTGGAACTGGAGGTGGCGATGCTGTAGTAGGTAAATTAGGTTCAAATTATGAAGTTCAGATGAATAATTGGGATGATAAAATATTAGCGCATTCACTTAAATATAATATAGACCCCAATTTTGTTAAAGCTGTAATGTTTATGGAATCAAGAGGAAATGTCACTGAAGGTATAGGTACTAATTGTGTAGGTCTTATGCAAATAAATCGTTCAGCCCATAATTTATCAGAGGAATCATTATTAGATGCAGATTTTAATTTAGATTATGGTATAAAAATGCTTGCAGATTTCGGACAAAAATATAGTTACGATATGACTAAAATGTTAATAGCTTATAATCCAGGTGAAGGATTTATTAAGGTCAGTCCTGAAAACATAAACTTGAATGGTGGAAGTACACAACATATGGATTATTATATAAATAAAATAGCAAGAGTTTATGGGGAATGTTTGGCTGGAGGTGGTAAATCTGGAAGTACAAATACACCTAAAATTGGAGGCAGTACAGTAACCCCATATTCAGCAACTGGTGCTAGTGGAAAGTCCGTAGCAATAGATACCACCAATCCATATGGTTATAAGCTTGCAATGTACAAGAATCCACATGCAGGGACTAAGCATGGAGATAAATTAAGTTCCATAGATACAAATAAATATGGTACGGATTTTGTTGAAAAAATACTTGATCGTGGTACTGGAGAATTTAATTATGGTAAGATTGGTGAAAGTACGAAAGAAGCAAATGATAAAGATCATGTAATTGAGCATATGTACAATGATTCTATTCAGTACAATTTAAATGGATTACTTGCGAGAGCCTTTCCAAGTTATTTATTAGTATTTTTAGATGAGCAGTCTGACTGGGTGGATGGACAAAAGCTATGGACAAATTATTATATATCAAGAGCAGCAACAGATATTAATATACATGAAAGTGATGATAATCCTATAGCTGTAGCTCAGGTTTCCTTAACAAATTTCAACGGAAATCTGACAAGTTCAGATGTTGGGGAAAGCATTAGTAGTGCAGGCTTTGACGATGGAGATTGGATTAGAAAATTCATGTTTGATGCAACAGGGACTATTTTTGATGAAAAAATAACTGATAAAATGATAGCTTTAAAAAATAATTTATATGACCAAATAAATTTAGGGGAAGGTACGCGAGTTCATATAAGACTTGGTTATGGTTCAAATCCATCCAGATATCCAGTTTGTTTTAATGGAACAATATCAGAAATTGATGCAGATGAAGTAATTACTTTTGTCGCAGAATCAGATGGTTGTGAATTAATGAATGAACCTTTAACAGATAAAACGGAAGCTACCAATAAGGATTTAAAGCTTGGAGTTGAAGTAAGTAATATAATGGCTACTTTATTAGTAGCAAGGCAAAGTGATTTTGAATTTACTTTTAAGCCAGAGTTCTTTAAGTATAAATCTAAATATGGAATAGAGAATTTTGGACTTCATATACATGATGGAGATGAATTTAGTTTAAGTAGTGCTCTTATTTCACTAGGAGAACTTATAGCCTTTCCAGCAGCTACATTAACTAATATTGTTGATGAAAATATGTATTACAGGCAATATGACATAGTTAAAAATATATATAAGGGAACATATGAAGGGATTCCATTTTGTAAAGATCCATATAACCCAGCAGATGGTGAATTTAATTTTAGATTTTTTTGTAGTGGAAAAACTCCTTGGGACGTTATGAAAATGTGTGAAAAGGCAGTTCCAGAATTTGTGGCTTATCCAAGGTATTTTGGCTTTGAAACAAGAATGTTTTATGGTCTTCCTATATGGCTTTGTAAATATGATTATGCGGCTAATTCTGATGGAATTTATGAAAGAGCTAAATCTTTTGCACAGGTTCATGAAATAACTACGTTAGATAGCATTGCAAATAATAGTATTAAGTTAAATAGTAAAAATCATAATACTAATTATATCGGGATATATTCCTTAGGTGGAGATTTAAGTTCTACACCGGCTATAATGAGTGACAGAAATATAGATTGGTCAAAGCAAAGCACAAAAGTTGTTGATACAACATCTGTTCAAGATTTTTCATGGGTACCAGGAATAATAACTAAGCTTCTTTCATGGACAGGTATGTATGATAATGGAAAGCAATTAGCCATAAATACCTGTGTAAGCGAACTTATGAACTCTTGGAAAAATACTTATGATGGAAATATTGTTGTCTTAGGACAACCACAGATAAGGGCTTACGATTATATATATATGAATGATGAATACACCAATATGAGTGGCTTGTTCACTGTTAGAAGTGTAACTCACAGTTTAAGTATAGATTCAGGTTTTGTAACTACAATGACACCAGGTTTAATTGCAAATAACACATTAAAAAAGAGTGGAATCAGCAATGTTGTAAGTTCAGTACAAGCCTTTTCAAAGTTTAAAATTAATATTACTGCATTAATAAATTCATCCATATTAGCTTTCTATAAGGGTGGAGAAGGAAGTAAATATACAAAGTTAGCAAATATGTTTTTAAATAAGAAAAACTTTGTAAATGGCTTAGGAAAGACTATGTTTAATTATGTAAAATCAACTAAAATGCTTACAAATGCAACTGAATTTTTAGAAGAAGTTAATACTGTTAAAAAGGCAGTAACTGTTTTTAAAGATGTAAAGGAAGTTGCTACAGTGGTTTCTTCTTCGGCTGAAATTGCAGCAGGTACTATATTCCCACCTTCTATAATTATAATGATTGCATTAGATATTATTATTAATATTGGTTTTACATGGCTTTATGATATGTTTGCTTATAGAAACTGCATTAATTTAGTACCACTATATGTATTGAAATCTGATGGAAAAACTTATCCATTCTGTGCATCAGTTGCAGGACAAAAGACATTGCTTCCAGGAAGTCCAGTGAGTGATAGTGGTGATGATTTACAAGGAAAAGAGGCAGGGGGGAAATAGTTTTGAGTATAATTAACAAAATATCAGAAACCGTTCAAAATACCACTAGATCTAACATTAATTTAGTTAAAGGAACAGTATTAAATTATGATAGCACAAATAATTTAGCAGATGTTTATATTGATAGCTTATCAAGTGGAGGAAATACTACTCTAACAGATGTTCCTATACAAATTTCCTCAAAAGGCGTTCATTCAAGTGGACTTGGTATAAATGATATTGTATATATACAATTTGCAAACAGTTCCCTTTTTCAACCTAAGATAGTTGGTATTGCAGATGAAGTATATGCTTATAATACAAGAATAAAAGAAAGGCACTTAAGAAAAGGTGAGCTTACAGTAAATCAAGATACTTTATATGGTGAAATAACCTCACCATCTTGTAAAACATGGATAGATAAGGATAATAAAAGTTTAATAAAAACAGGTGAATACTCAAATTCTAATCCTATAAGTGATGCAGATAAGCTCATGTATTCAAAAGGAAATTTTAATGGTCAGGATATTGGAATATATAATCCTGTGTCGTCGAGTGTGATTAAAATTACTGATACGGGCATTATAAATATATTTGTAGAAACAAACACAGGTATTAAAATAGATCCTACTAATAAAACAATCGAGATATTAGGAAATAATGTATGTACTAAAACAGAAAATTGGTCGGTAATTACTAATAGTATAGATATTAAAGCAAGGGATAAAATAACCATAACAGCGAGGGAATTAGAGCTCAATGTTGATAATATAACAGGGGTGAAATAAGTGATAGTAAGGGATTTTGCAATAAGTGATAACGGGGAGCTTAAATTTGATATAAGCCAAAAAGATGCTGCTAGAGCCATAGAAGATGGTCTAATTAGACAAATTGCATTATGCAGGATTAAATCTGTAGTTAATGACTGGTTTAACACTAATATTGGGGCAAATCTTGAAGAGTTTATAGGTGAAGCCTGTAATGAAACTACAGCTAAAAAGATAATAAGTGCAATAGAAAATTCAGTTTCCTATGATGGTTTTTTATCTAAAAAGGAAATATACTGCATATCACAACTGGGAAAAAACAGCATTGGAATATTAGTTTTTATAAACAGCCAGTATGGAAATTCAACTTCTTTAATAAATGTACGAATTGATGTAGTTGGAGGTGTAAAGATAAATTATGGAACTTATAAACAATAAGAGTTTTAATGAAATATGTGAGCAGCTGAATGAGCAGTTTAGTCAGAACGGATTTACAACTACTCCTGGAGGAACTGCAAAGTTGTTTGCAGATATAATAGCAAAGAATCTAGCAGAGTTTTATGACACTTTAGAGTTAAATCATGTACAAGCCTTTGTAACTACTGCAACAGGAGAATTTTTAGACGCTATTGGAAAGTTATTAGCCTGCAAAAGAGCAATTAATGAAGTAGATGTAGATTATAGGAATAGGATAACTAATCAATGCTTAAGTCTTTCAAAAGCTAATGAAACATCTATAAGGCTTGCAGCTTTAGGAATTAAATATGTAGATGATATTGTTATGAAGAAATATTCTAATGGTCCAGGAAGTTTTACGGTTATGCCAATAATAAGTTCATTTGCTAAAGCTGAAGATGATACCTTAAACAAAGTACAAAAAGCAATATTAGATGTATGCTCCTATGGAGAAAAGGTGATTATTAAACTGCCAACATTGAAATATGTTAAGCTATCAATATCTCTAACTTATTCAAATAATCTTACAGATACAGAAAAGCAATCCTTAGCTGTTGCTGTAAGGACAAATATTATAGATTATATTAATTCCATTTCTATTGGAGATGTTCTTATTATAAATGAACTTACTAAAGTAATTATGCAAACTACTTTAAATAATACAAAAGATAATAACGAAATAGTTAATTATGCATGTAATTTATTGAAGGTAAATGATGAAGTATGCTTGTTTATTAATCAAGGCTTAAGATGGGATGAAAAATTTCAGGTATCAACAGATACAGACGCAATTACAGTAGCATAAAGGAGAGAATACGATGTTCTACAATAGTGAGCCAGAAGTACAAGTTGAAATAGTAAAAGCAGTAACGGCAGTTTTAACTTCAATAATAGCTATAATTGGCACATATGTTGGAATAAAGAGAAAAAGAAGAAAAAATTCCAATGATGAAGAAAATGATAAACTAAGGTTAATTTATCATCCTGTATTTACAAGGATTGAATATAACAAAAACACAATTAGAAATTGTTTTGAAATGAAAAATAAGGGTAAAGAAATATTATTTAAAGAAATAATCAGTAAACATCTAGATATTTGTAGGTTTTTCTTAAAAGACTTTGTAAAATATGTAGATAACAATGAGGATATTGATTATAACCAATTGGAAAATAGAAGTGTTGAGGTGCTTAGTAAAATAATAAATGAATTAAATTATTTTTACATAAGTGATACATCATATTCTACAGAAGAAAAAAAGGTGTTAGAAATTGTTTTAGAAAAATATCAGTTATGGAATAGTCATAGACAAAGCATAGCTGTTGATATGATTAAAAATGTTTGTGGCTCAGTATTTTATCCTGACGCTTATACTAAAACTGTAACTATTTTAGATATATTTCTATTTTTAATTACAGATGTTGTAGATCAATCAGATAAAACACTAAATAGTATTAATGGAGATTTGAAAGGATTAGTTTTTAGAGGGGTGATGATTTAAAGATGTCAGATTTTAAGTTCGCCAAATATACTGAAAAAATAAGATCCATGTTACCATTTTGGTTTCAAATGAGAAAGCAACCCGCAGAGTCTATCGGGTTGCAATTTTTAAATTTTTTTGGAATTCAGCTAGACGACATAGAATATATTTTAAATTATGCATATAAGCAAACAAGAATAGAAGATGCAGATACTAAGTTTGTTGACATTGTATATAAAGCAATACTGCCTTCTTATTATGATATGAGTAGTATCAAGATTATTTCTACTAAGCACGAGCTATTGAGTAAAGCTGATAAATTATATGATTTTTTTGGACTCGGATATAATTATGGAATAATAGATAATAATATTATGCAGCCAGACTATTATTTTTTGGACATTGAAAATAAAATTATTTATGTAAGGGAAGCTTATGATATTGATGATAATTATGAAGGTGGTCAGATAACTGTAGAATTAAAAGATGGAACTGTTAATACTTTTGCATTATCTATTCATCAAATTTGGAATTACTTTGATGAATTTGGAGCTTTACTTTCATGTCCAAGATTATATGGAGAAAAAAATGAAGAATATAAAAATAGAATATTAGATGTCTTTAAAAATCCTGCAAATTCAAGTAAAAAAGGATTAGCTAATGGTATATCAAGGGAGCTTGGTATGAGAAAGCATAAAATATGGAAAGATACAAATGAAGATTTTGTAATTAAAGATTCTATGGTTATAGCTAATTTAATTAAAGTGAAAAATGAAATTGTTAAGGAAGAAGAAATACTTTATACACCAGAAGGATATTTAGTGATTAAAGCTCTTGGAACTAATGAAACATATGTTGATGTCAGTTATATAAGCGGACTTGAAATAAAGGCATTAATAGATCATAGTAATAATAAATTTAGCAATGAGACCTATAATGCTAATGGAATGCCCAAAGATTTAATGCTAAAGTATGTAAAAAATATTAAGAATAACGGCAGCATTATGTGGGACGATTTTATGTATAATGAAGCATGCTGGATACAAAATAGTGATGAATATAAGGTAGATACCTTTGGATTTATCCCAGCTACATATGATTCTAATATCAAAGGGTTTAGTGATTATGGCTATTTTGATAAGGGGGGATATGAAAGATGGTAATTGAAAAATTTCAATATAAAATAACCATTACAATAGAGAATTTGGTAATGAATTCCCTAGTTGACTTATCAAAGACGATTACAAAACAAAATATTGATTTATCAAGTACGGAACCAGTACAGCTTGAAAAACATAATTTAATAGATTATTTTTCAAGGGAAATAGGAAGATTTTGTGCAAGAAATACCATAAGTCAAAAGGATTTAGCACTATATGGTTATGAAATTACATCTAATACTGATGGAATAGAGGTTTATTTTAATACTGATGATACTAATGTATTTAGTCCTGAACCTGCTATAATGGCAAAATTAAGTGCTACAAAGGTGCAGCCAGTATTAAAGTGCGTTCAGCTATACAATAATGTAGTTAAGTGGTATTGGGAAGCCAGCGAAGAAATAAAATATCTTAAAGATGAACATGATAATATAATTTATCAAGTACCAAGTGGAATTGGATATTATATTGAAGGCGATTTAAAAACAGGTGCAACCTATACTAGATACATTAGTGCTGTAAATTCAGCCTTAGAAAAATTACAATCACTGCCTTGTTCCATAACATTATTGGAGCAAGCAGAAGAAAGCACTTATCCTGTTTTTGAAGTTGAAGATAGAGATGAGACCATTTGTGAAATAAACAAAGATTATCCAAGTAAACTAAAAGCTTTTGCTTCAGGAGTTGGAGATGATAATGACTGTTTGTTATGCAAAGCAAGTGATTTAAGTTTAAATCATAAGTTTAAGCTATACAATAAGATTTATGGTATAAGGGCAAGTAATGATATAAAACATCATGCTATAAAATTTAAGTATAGATTTAAATTAGTTGGGGAAGTTCCATATCTGGGATATAACGCAGCCTTTACAGTGAGAGTTACAGCACAGGAGTGCAATAATATCCTAGCTGATTCAAAAGGTGAAATGCTTTATGGACAGCCTATGGTAAGTAAAAAGAACTTAACTTACACTTTAGACGATAAGGTTCAAGTTGCAGAAATATATTTATATCAATTTTTCCCTAAGCTTTTAGTAGAAAATTATAAAAAGAGATATAAATTTACAATAGAAATTTTTAATACCTCTGGTGAAGCTGTGGTATATAGCCCGGCATATGGTGGACGAGCTATAAAAAATAATAATTCCTTTTCTTGGAGTGAACATGGTTACTTTGACCATATGTTCACAGTTGGAGCAAAGGCTACTAAGCTTACTAAGGAATATGTTGAATGGTATCCAACAAAAGATTATGATCCACTTACTGGAGTAATTAATGGAGACTTTGAAAGCAGTAAGGATGGATTAAAGAATCTTCATGTTAATATGAATACTTTTGATACGTCAAAATCAGTAATAAATAAGAAATATTATTGTGTATTTGAAACTATTTCACCAGATAGCGGTTATGTACAATTTAAATGGGACAATCCAGTTAAAGATCATGACTATACGCAAGTCGATGGAGATGGCATTACCTTTTATTCAGATTCAATTTTTGCCGATGACAGTGAGCACAGTGAATTTATAACTCAAACTGAAGTAGGTCCATATGTCATAGAAGATAATAGAGATCATAAATATACCTATACTATATCAGGAATTTCTGTTGATTTGGCGGCATATAAAAGATTTGAACTTAGAATAGTTCCTAGTATTAATGATATTTTAATTATAAGTAACATTCCAGATTTAATTATAAAGGAAGATGGAAGCATAGATACTACAGTTACAGTAACTTGTAGAAACCTGCAAAGTGCAACTGCAAAATGGAGTCCAAGTATTCATAATGGATATTACTATTATAATCAAAATGAGTATTTTTTATATTCTAAATGTGTACCAGATGATCAAAACCTTATCGAAGAGGATCTTTACTTAACTAAAGATGTTCAGGTGAAGCTAGAAATAGGAGTGCAAGGAGAAAAGAAGGAAAATAAAAAATATACGTATCATTTATCTACTAAAGAAGATCTTCTTCTTGATAGTTATCACTATGAATGGGCTGATGACATGGTATGGCCCAAGGCAATTGAATCCTATAATGATTATTATAGAGAATATGCACCATACTATGAATATTATACAAAGCCATTTGTCTTTAATGATAAGGTAACTCATTATTCTAAAATCACATGGGATGAGGCAGGAACACCAAATAGTACAATAGAAGTTTATGCCTATGCTTATGATGAAATAAATGGAGTTTATAATTCTCCAGTAAGAATATATAGGGATAAGGAAATCCCAAAAGAATTGCAGTTATCTAGAACTTTAATATTAAAATTTGTTTTGAAGCCATCAAGAAAACCTAAGCTTAGGAAAAGAACTCTTCTTTATGACTGCGAAGCTGATTGGCGAAATCATATGAATTTTTATTTATCTTATAATGTATCCTATAATGAGGAAATTCTTATGCCAATGTCTTATTCTGTAGATGGCGCATATGTAGGAACTTTTATGGATTTAGGAGATACTGCAGAAGAAATAAAAGAAAGAAGTATAGAATTTAATCCTGTTTACCAAGGGGAAATAGAAATTTATATGGTACAGGCTGACCATAAAAATGATATTCAAGGGAATGTAAAGTATTTTGATTGGCAGAAGGTTGATATAAATACAGTCAAAACTGATTTAAAAAGATTCATAAGGTATATGATAATATTAAAGCCAAATTCTAAAATATTTTATATGGAAATGAAAGTTCAAAGATATGAATATACTGATGAAGAAAGAAAAGATTATCTGCCAGGCTTTGGAAATATATATGTAGAAGCTCTTAGTTATTATGATTATTACTTATTCCACCATAATAATATATCTATTTATCCAGGGGAAACACATATATCAGAAACCTCACCAACTTGCTCTGTATGTGGCCTTGATGCTTCCACTTGTACTTTAGTTGAGCACATTGTAACTACAGATGAAGCAAAATATGAGTATGTATTTACTCATTCCTTAAAATATGATGCTAAAGATGAGTTATTAATAAGTGATTTAAATGGAGACTTAACTCATTTATCAACTGCATTAGGATTTAATGTAGGGAATGTGGTTAATACTAATTTCTATCCATATGGAGATATTTCAGATTTTTCAATATCTAAGGTAGGAAATGAAGTTTATATTAAAAGTGATGATATATTATATGATGAGCAGCTCATAGAAAATAACCAAGCTGGAGCTACGTATAGAATTACTGATAATACCATTACTTTATCTCCAATTCCTCAACAGTATGCACCAATAATTATTTACTGTGACGAACGTGATGCAGCATATACACAGGTATTCTTTACAGATGAAAATTACAATTATGTTTTAACGAATACAGAAGAATTTGAGTCTTTAGGTTTTAAGACTTTATACTTGAAATATTTGAATATAGATATCAAGAGTTTAAAAGTCGAAATAGACTATAAACAATATTTGCAGTATACTATAAAGGATAATGTAATAATTTTTAATGAAAAGATAAAAAAGGGAACGCATATTAAAGTTGCTTATAAGTTATTGTATTCTTTTGCTGTTAATTATGATTACTCAAAAGATACTTTTAAGATAGATTTTAATAAAGAAACTGGTGAAAAGGCTGAAAATATAAAAATATTTTATGAGACAAATAAAATTTCTGCCTGTAGGGAATTAAGCGATATAAGCTTTAATCCTATATATAGCGCAAGATATAATGGATATGTTTTTATATGTGATTATGTAGATGAACCAAGGAGTGTAACCATATACCCATCAAGCGATTATATATATGCTAATGGATTGGATACAATGAATACGCTAGTTCAGGTATTAGATAAAAATAGTAATCCAATAGAAAATGTTAAGGTTAATATAGTAGCAGCTAAAGGCAGCATTAACATAAGAAATGAAAAGACAGATTCTAATGGAATCATATATTGCAGATATACAGCTTCATTAGAAAATTGTATTGATACTATTAAGGCAACTGTATCAACGGATGTAAAAGATGAAGTTAAAATATATAATAGAAAGTTGTGATTTGCTTGGCAGAAGATTATAAGGAAATTCGAGATACAATTAAATACACAATAAAAGAAAATTCAATTCTTCATGGGATAATTCCAATAGGCAGAATAGGAGTTACAGGCATTGAACTTTCAAATGCATATAAAAGAGATACGTATAAAACTACTAAAGAAAATCCTTATGGTACTATTTTATTTGCAGATATAAAAGTTCAAGGGGATAGAATAAAGTTCACCTATACTTGTATGACAGGTTTTCATGGAGATGATTCTTTTGAATTCTTAATAACTTATTCTGATGGAACAAAGCAGCTTAGAGTAATTGAAATAGATGTTATTAAAAGCTTTTCCAATGAAAGTGTTACTAATCAATATTATGAATATTACTTGGATCCAGAATATAACTTGGTGGAGAATAATGGAATTAGAAGTATTGAAGTTAATTACAATACTGAATATAAAGTTTCAGGTAAGGATTTGCATCCAACTAAAGCCTGCTTGGCAGTTTCTGATAATAGTTTAAGTATAGAATCAAATTTACAAACCATGAACCATGTTAATACTGCAAGTAAATTCACATGTTCAGCAAGTACTCAAACTGTAGTTAATGCAAAAGTCATACGAGATGACAAAAGCGATAATATAGAATCAGGTAAGGGAAATAAAATATATGCAGTTCCAAAAGTAGATATTACACTAACTTCAAAACTTCCCTTCAATGGAACAGAGTATTTAATATTAACCTTTAAAGATTTTGAAGATAAGAACGATGGAGAATGGTCTTATGGAGAAGAAGTAATAAATATAATCTTTAATGCACGAAAAATAGATGAAACAGAAACCACCTATGTTATAGGACAGAATACTTGGACTTGGGATGATAAGCCTAACTTTAAAGATACCAATATTGATTTTCCAAAAGTTCCTTCTAATAGCTTTGAAAAATATGAAAGTGATTTTCAAGATGGAAATCTTCTTAGAAATACTGATGCCCATTTTGAATTTAACAAATACAATAATAGAACCATAAGAGTAGGAAAGAATGTACCAGACTGTGCTGTAAATTTAGGCTTTTATTACAATACAGTTGCAAGTTATAATGATACAATTTCAATTCAGGAAACAGATACAAATTCAGTTGGCGTAAAAAATGTTGTGAAGTGGATCAGTAAGAGAAATTTACCTGAAAAGAATGATGATTTTTTTCCTTCAAGTATTGAATTTCAAGGTGAAGAAAATACAGAGTATCATGGATATTCAGGAACGTTATATAGGCAGTATGTGGACTGGGATGAAAGTCTAGAAATAGATCAAAATCCTGAATATATTGAAGTTTACGAACAGTTTAGAGGAACACAAAACGTAAGGATACCAAGAATAAAGAAGTATGATAATGGGAAAAAATTTGGTACCTTGAAATATATAAACTCTGCCAATGAACCTTATGATTTCTTTAAGGATAGTTATAATATTTTTACTATTAAAGGAGAAGGATTCGTTCCGCGTTACTGGCTTATAAGTGCAAGATATGGAGGGATAATAAGTGATAAGATTCCTCTTTATAATGGTACTGCTAAATATTTAGGATATGTAACAAAAAAAGATGGCCTTAGCAATATTGATCCAGAAGCTGAGAGAGAATTTATAATGTATGCTGATGAAAGTGGAATCCTTCATGATATAGAGGGAAATGATTTAATAGATGATGATTTATTTTATATCACAGATAAGTTTAAGGATGAAACCCCTCTTTACTATAAATATAAGCTTAAATATAGAGTTTATAACAATCTTGGAAGAGATGAATATGGAAATTACAAGGCAGATAATATTAAATTGGTTAATGAAAATAATATGCCACTGCTTGATACTTATAAATATAAGGTCTTTTTAGAACCTACTAAATATGCCGATATTTTTGATGCTTATATATATACTAGCTTTGTGCCATTAGCTGCAAACCCTGTATATGCAATGTATGATGGTATAGCTCAGGAGGCTTATACCTTAAAAGATGAAATATCACCTCTTGATGTTAAAGTTGGAATCCTTGAAAAGATAAGTGTGATACAAGCAATGGATAATCATGTTGAGTATGAGATAAAAGAAGCCCAAGGAATAACTCTTCAAACTAAAGTTAAAATGAAAGATTTTAATGTTATATACGATGAAAGACGTAAAATAAGGATTCAATATGTAATATCAGCAGGAAGCATTAAGACTCCTCCAATAGAAGCAGAGGTACTAAATAAAAAGTATGCTTTATATTCAGAGAAAGATTTATTTAAGAATGACAATATGATTGTATCTCCAAAGGCTGTAACAGGATATTTAACAGCAAAAAGTATATTGCTTAAGTATGCAGGAGAAGATCATCGTGAAGAAATCGAAAATGCTGAAGTAGTTAAAGTAGGAGTTGACATTGATGATTTCAATAGCTTTTTAGTAAGAGATAAAGTTATTTTATATACAGATCCAGATGGTTCTGGACTAATATATGCAAGAACCTATGAAGATACAGGTATTAAAAACACAGAAGATGGTGTTACAAGATATAATAAATCCATGGATCCAGATAGTATTTATCAAGTAGTTAATGGAAAAATATTTAAAGGATATTCTGTTTTATGCAGAAACATAAATAAAATAAGGTTATGTGGCCCAGATGAAACAAATCCATTAAAAGAATGGTATCCAAAATTTAAATACAGCTACTTTAAAAAAGTATATGAAAATGATGATACCCAGTTAATATATTCTATACCTGAATTTCATTCACAGGTTTGGGGGGGTTATGGCAGCCCATATAAAGATGTTAAAGATGAAATACCTCAATATGTTGGGAATAATACAGTAAAAACTGTCCACTATCCTTTATATGTGAAAGTAAATGCTTTAGGTAATCCTGTAAACATAGAAGCTTATAAAGTCCTTCATGATGGTTCCTTAAAACAACTTACTGTAGAAAGCTTTAATTTTAAATATGGATATATAGAATTTAAAAATGTTATTTCAGAAAATGATAATATACTTATAAATTATTCTTATGAAGAGCTATTTTTTCACTATAAAGGCTATTATCCTTTAACAGATGGTAAAGCTGATAAGAATAAAAAGATGATTGATGTAAATATTAATCCAAGTAAATATTGTACTTATACAGATACTAGTAATGAGATTCAGGAAGAAAAACAGGTTTATAATTTATTTAATAAAACCATTTATTTCTTCTTAAGACCAATGAGGCAAATTGAAGTAAAGACTAATAAAGTCAAAGAAGATAAAGATCAAGAATTTACAATATATCATAGATTTGATACTCAGGAAGCAGAAGGTAGCTTTGACTTGCTTATAGGAAGACTTTTTGTAAGACATCATGCATCTCAGAAATCAACAGTATTAATTGACACAAGGCAAAGAGGCGGCGGAATAATTGAAGCAATGTCTGATAAATTAAGGCAGGAGCTTGAGCCGGAAAGTGATTATTATTTAGATATAGGAACTTTAGATGGTAAGCCTTATCATGAAAATTCAGTTATAGTTATAAGACTTGATAAGAGGATGCTAAAAATAAATGGAGGAATATATTCTAGGGATGATATTGAAAATGCCGTTAATAGATGGTGTGCATATGGAATGTACCCAATTATAGAATATGTCGATGTTGTAGATGATGAATTAATGCCTCAAAATACAATGAAGGTAAACAGAAAGGTAGTAAATGCACTTAATTTCAACCCATATATAACAGTTAAAGTTATTGATTAAAATTAAATAATGAAGTGCGAGCTATATTGTAAGCTACTTTAATGTAAAGGAAGTGTAACTGTTGAAAACAAATTTAATTAAAATATATAAATCATCTTCTGGAGATATGACTCATTATATATATCGAAGCAAGAGTATTCCTATAGAAAAAGATTTAGAGGAATTTATAGATAACAGAACTCCTGTGGGGGTTATATCTGAAATAGCTGATACTAAGATAGTATCAATTGAACAATTAAAAAATGTCTCAATGCTTCTAGATAAAGCACCTAAAAATCATCAAGGATATACAGGCTTCAGTTTGCCTTTTAATTTTAATGTACCTAATTCCACTTATTATATTAAATTCAGAAATAGTGTAGATTCAACAAAAGATGATGCCATATATAAAATTTTCATAGGGGCTAATGTTATAACTCATGTACAACAACTAGATGATAGCAATAAGGTTTTAAATGATATAACTGATAGTGATTTATTAGCTAAAAGTTTTGTATTATTAAAGAATTCGATACTATTCAGCAATGATTTTGATTTAAATTATAAAAGTATAACTTTCTATGGTGATTTAACAGTATACAATTTTTATGATGTTGGAAAAGGCTTTGAAGATGTTACTCCTGAGAGAGGACATGGAATATATAAGCCGATTCTTAGGACAATAAATACAACAGGATATACAGCATTTTACCAAGATGCAGATTATAGAAAAAATATTTATTACTATTACGTTATAGCAAAGGATAGCAGTGGAAATATTTCAGATATAAGCAATACTGCAATATCTGAGATCTCAGAACCATATTTAAATTTTTCATTAAAGGCAAGCAGTGATTATTATAGTGCAGAGACTCCAACCTTTGATGAAGTTTTAGGTACAGCTTCCTCTATAGGGGAAATTAGAGTCCCAAAAGAAAAGCTTGTAAGTAGTATAATACCAACTGATGGTATTGATATTTATGCTTCGGATTTAGATGAAGATGGAGCTAGGATTTTGAAGATAACTAATATTTGGAATTCTGATAACAGAAAATTAATGCTAAGAAATAAAAAAGTATTAAAGGGCGTCAATTCATGCATTGATGAGAATTCTGCAAACATTAGCGTAGAATCTGATCCTTTCATATTTGATGATAGCAAAGAGGAAGTTTTTATTGATAAAATAGAAATTCTTAGGAAAGATGTCACATTACTTTCAGAAGATGATAGAAATAAACCTATTCAATATAATGATATTGATGGAAGAGTACTTAAAGTCTTTGTAAGACAAGGAGGAGTCTATTATCAAGAATATTTCTTGAGGAATGAGAACATGGAAGAAAATGATTACGACTATCCAACATATTTAGTATCCTCAATAACCCTCGATTCAAGATTTCCTAATTTAAAAGTAAATGATATAGGAATAAGAGGGAATAAATATAATTACACAATGTATTTATATGATAAATACAAGAAAATTTCAAAAGCGATTGTGAGTGTGGTATAAATGCTTAATTTAGTTGATGAAAATATAATTACTTTTGAAAGATTACCTTATTACTTGTGTAAAGGCTATAACTTAACTATAACTTATAGTGATGGTATCGAAGAAACAATATATATTGAAAATACTAAAAGCGCAAATTATATAAGAGAAAAAAAGGAACTTGAGTATAACGCAGGATTACTTTGGACTCTACCAGCGGATATATATGCTGAAAATGCTTCAGAAATAAAGGTATATGTAAATAATGTTCAAATAAATACAAATTATTATAACTATAATATAGCAAGCAGGATGATGTCCATTGATGTATTAAATATAACTGCTAATGATATAATTGAAGTCGAATTCGATACAGATAAAATGCAATATACTCATAGCAGCGAAAAAACCTGTACCTATTATATATACCCGATATTTAGAAATAATTATAAAATAGGACAGCATACTAAGCTTTAAAGGAGGGGATAATTATGGCTGACTTTAAGAAAATAACAAAAGCAGATATAGAGCAGGATGTAAGTACTAGAAAAATAGCTGATGATATAACGAGACATGATATTGCCGAATTTGGAGACAACACTTTTTTAAATTCTGTAAAGATATCTTTTGATAATAATAAATATGTAAATTCCATGTTCGTAAATGAAGTTAAGGACAGAGAATACTCTGATTTCTATTTATCAGATAATATGGTTTATAACTCAATAGAATCTAGTCTTAAGGTTAAGGATTTAACTAAAAATGGTGTGTATTATTCAACTGAAAAATGCACTGATGAAACCTATAAATCCCAGTTAAATAATTTCTTCTTGGTTGTAGATGAAGTAATACCAACAGGTTGTGATATTATTTATCACATTATTACAGATGACAATAGAAATTTTTTAATTAAAGCAAATGATACCGTACCGTTAGTTTTAAATATTCCATGTTATAGTTTTAGACTTAAGGCAAATTTATTAAGCAATAAGATAAACACGCCAGTAATTAATGGCTTTGCTGTACTATATTATGATGATTATGTTCAAAAAGCATACAGATTAATAAATGTAGATTTAAGTAAGGATGAGGATAATAGTGATACTATAACTCTTGTTAGAGATAGAGATTACGAAGACAAGTTAGTTAGAGTATTAACGGATAACACAAAAATAGAACTTACCTATGATGATGAAAAGGATAAGAGATTAGCAAGTGTTGAAACCTATGAGTTGCAGACTTCCTTATTAGTAGAAGAAAGTGACATGGTATATTTAAATTACACAGATAGCTCTGGTGTAACAGAGGAAGTATTAACTAAGATTATTACTAACAAATATTAAATTTTAATCAAACTGCAAGGAGTTGATTGAATGAGAAAATACTTAGATCAAGGTGGTTTGGTTTATTATTCAAATAAGTTAAAGGATTATTTAGTGAGTAAAGTCTCTAAAGTTCAAGATGATATAAATTCTTTAAAATCAAAAGTCGATTACGATAAAACTGAACTGGAATATAAGATAAGTAATAATACTAATATAATAAATCAGAGTATTCAAAGTATACAAGAAACAAATGCGGATATCAATGAGCTGGATGTTAAGATAAAAAATCTAAAAACAGAAGTAGATGATAAACCCACTTATCCAATAACAAATATAAATAATGTGGAGCAATTTGTATATAAAAATGTAAAAATAAATGATGTGATTGAAATACCTAATAATGGTAGAGATACTAACTATTTAATTGAATGTTATACGGAAATAGATGCAGGAACTCAAGTAGAATGTGTTTCAATAGATGTAAATGAAAATAATAAAGATAAGTTAGTCTATGATGAAAATTATATAGATATAGATTTAGATGGGGCAAAACCAAAAGATACTATATTATTGAAGTTTAATAAAAAACAATTTAAATATAATAATGAAACAATTAATGTGTATGAGTCAGAAGTTATTCCAAGTGAAATAGTTGAAAGATTTGAAAGTATCATATCAATAGAGGAACAAATAGGTGTGTTATGAGTTACTTATTAAAAGATGTTAAAGGACTATATTATAATTTATCTGGTCAGGTATTTGAGATAGATGCATTAAAGAATATAAGTAAATATGGATTTGAAATATCAGATTTGTTAAGGGCAGATAAAGAGTTAATTAAAAATAAAAAACTTGTTAGTATAAATAATGTAAGTCAAAGTATATTTCATATAAAAAATAGTTATGGTTTTTTATTAATTAAAGTAAACAGTCCATTTACAAATGTGTGTTTTGAGATTAAACAAAATGTACTTGTAAGTGAAGATGGAGTTATATGGTTAAATTATCTTGATGAAGATAATTATATAGTAACCGAATTTAATGTTTCCTTAAATTCCTTCACTAGTATTACAAATCTTCAAAAATCAGAATTGTTGAAAATGAAGGAATATATTAATAATAATACAAAGGAAATAAGTTTTATAAATAACAATAAAATAAAATATATTTTTATGAAACTTAATAATAAGCTGGATAGAATTTATTATCGAAATTATTTGGATGAAACAACAGTTAAAAACATAGATATGTATACAGAGATAAGTAAGAACTCCATAAAAATAAAAAATTTAACATCAACAGACTTTAGTAACTTATGTGTTAATGTAACAAATGTAAATGAGTATAAAAAGGATTCATTGGAGGAATTTTAATATGGCTGTCACTATTAATTATAATTTGTTTAGAGTTTTAGCAGAATATAATACATCTGGAGCATATTCATTTCAAGCAAGACCTGGAATATATAAAATTGAATGCTGGGGGTCTGCTGCTGCAGCAAGAAGTTCAACTGGATTGGGTGGTCGAGGTGGATATGCATGTGCTGTTTTTAGATTTAAAATTGGAGATAAAATATTTGTTAAAGTTGGAGATAATAATGGAGTTAATGGTGGCGGTAGAGCCGGATGGGGAGGTTATGGTGGAGGAGCTTCTGATGTAAGAGTTGGAGCAGATACCTTAAATAATAGAATCATTGTAGCTGGTGGCGGTGGTACTTGTGGATATAATACTTCTGTGGACTATTACGGATATGGAGGAGGGCTATCTGGAGGAAATGGAATTTCTAGATGTGGTAGCCCAGGACTAGGTGGTACACAAAGCGGTTCTGGAGGTGGAGTACCAGGAGGATTTGGATATGGCGGATACGGAATGGCTGCATGGGGAGGTTATAGTGGCGGCGGCGGTGGCGGCTGGTATGGTGGTGGCGGTGGATCTGTAGATAGTAGTGCAGATGATGATTCTGGAGGTGGAGGAGGTGCTGGATATGTATTATCTGGAACTTCATATAAACCAAGTGGATATATAGATGATAGCTATTATTATTGTATAGACACACCAATGCTAATAGCTGGAAATTTAACAATGCCAAATCCAAATTATGATTCTCAAAGTAATGCAATACAAGCGGAAACAGTAGTTGGTAATCCTGGAATTGGCAAGGTGAAAATATCATATATCCCTCAGGCATTATATTTTATTAAGCATGATGAAAAATTATATATTCCCAATAAGTACTTTTTTTCAGAATACTATGGTAAATTTATTCCGTTAACTGAAGAAGATGCATCTAAAGTATATAATGATATGATATATTCTGATAATTCAATTATTGTGTTTGATCAATGTATTTATAATGCTATAGAATTATTTAATCCATTTACTGTAGCTAATGGGACTGATGTAAAAACAATAAACCCATTACATTATTTTGACTTAGAAAAAGACAAAATAATCAAAGTGTGCAGTAGTGATTATTCTAATTTTGAAGATTATAATCAACTAAAACTTGTTTACAAAATAAATGAAGAAGTCAGATTGAAATCTCAAATAAAATTAAAAGATGATGCAATTATATATGATGAACTTTCTGATATATATTTTACAATAAATACTACTAAAAATATGAAGGTAATGATTAAAGAATATGAGGATTATTATAATAATGAGCAGCAAAAGGACTCTATTTATAATATATTCAAAGCTGGAATAAAGGCTGGTGATTTGTCATCGTATTTTATAAAATCCAATATAATTAATTTATCAATAGGTTTTATTGATAATGTTTATAATTCTAATGATAAACTTAAGCAAATAAAACTTATTGCAAAAACCAGCAATAGTTATAGAAAGTTATGGAAAGAAGATGCAGATATATATAGCAATAAAGATAAAATATATATAAAATTAAAAGCTCCTCATTCTGAACTTATTATAAATAAATTCTCAAAAGATATAATCTGTAGAGAAATAGAGACTTTAGAAGAATTTTAAAATGAAATTTTAAATGTAGTTGAAATATTAGAAAGTTTAATCAACTTTCACTCTAAATAAGTGAAGGTGATAAATATGAGAGTAAATAAAAAAATGATATATAATTTTAAAATTCGAATAAGCTTTTTATATAGAATGGATGTGTTCTAATGATTATAAGTCAATATATTTTTGATTATACTGGAAGTATACAGGAGTTTATCATACCATATACATCATTTTATAAATTTGAAGTATGGGGAGCTCAAGGTGGAAGTAGAAATAATAATGGAGCGAAAGGTGGATATTCAAAAGGGTTTATATATTTAACTAAAGGACAAAAAATATATATATATGTAGGAGCTTGTCCTAATTATAATAATATATGGAATGGAGGAGGTTATTCAGTATATTCTGGTGGAGATGCTAGTGATATTAGAATTGGTGGGACTTCGCTATCAAATAGAGTTATTGTCGCTGGAGGTGGTGGCGGAACTGGCTATGGCCCCAACGCTACATGGAATTATATAGGTGGTGCTGGAGGTGGGCTTGTCGGTGGAGATGGTGTTGGCCCATCATACTATTTGGGCCATGGTGGAACTCAAACAAGTGGTGGTACTAGGGGGAATCAAGTAGATAGTGGTTGGTATAACCAAGATGGAAGTTTCGGACAAGGTGGAAATTCTGTAGGGAACTCATATGGCGGCGGCGGAGGTGGCGGCTGGTATGGTGGAGGCTGTGGTGAATGTGGAGGTAATGATGATGGTGGAGGTGGTGGTGGCTCATCTTATATTAGCGGATTATGGGATGGAAGTACTACTGCTGGTGTTCAAACTGGCAATGGAAAAATAATAATATCACTTTGTTCAACTAATATAGTAGCTCTTGAAAAGGATACTAAACTATATATACCTGATAAAGAGCATTTTGACATTACGACGAAAACTTTTAAGGAAGCTACTATAGATGAAATAATAGCTCGTACTAAGGAGTTTATATATACCAGTAATATACCAAATTTAAATGCTCCTTTTATGGTAAATGGAGAAAGTTTCTATCCAGCAGATATTATAAATTTTACTTTGTATAAATTAGTTGTAATTGAATTTAAAAATTTCAATAGTATTACTTTAGATTATAATCCTTCCTCTTGTGCATTATCAAAAACAATTATTAAAATTAAAGATAAATACACACCATTTAATGATAATATATTTAATCCATATTTGAATATAATAGCCGCAGACAAAAGAAATATAAGTTATAGTCTCGATTATTACTATAAAAATTATATAAATAATACGTGCGACGTGTTGTATGAGGAGATCCTTAAAGATGATTTTTATTTAAGTTTTAAATTAGATAGCAAAACAAGTATTTTAAATTCAATAAGCTTATATAGTGAAGAGAACATTAATTACAAACAGAGTATTGATTATTTTAATATTGAAAATGATTATATTAATACTTATATAACTTTTAATAGTAATTATAAACAAGTTTTAATAAATAGAATTACGAAACAATATTTTGAGTATTTAAATGATACTTTAGACAAATTTTAAATATATAAGAATTAAAATAATAAGAAATTTACTAATTTTAAGAAGTATATTAATTATTAGAATTTATATTTAAGTATAAAATTAATGAAATAATATTTCAAATTTAATATTAAGGGTGATAAATATGAGAATAGATAAAAAAAATGATGCAACATATACAAAAGAATTAGATGAAATGGAAAAATATTTCCTAAATATGTTTAAAAGATTTATTGAAAATGATCCTGGGTTTTTAGATAAATCTGTTGAGTCAATAATTACAGAAGCTGTTAAGAGAGCAAAAAAAGAAATTATATTTGAGAAAGCTTCAGGAGTGTTGAGCATAAACAATATGTCCGGAGTTGTTAAATTAACATTGGATGATTTAAATGGTGAGCCTAAGATTCCAACAAAATATTCAGCATTTAACAGGCCTTTTGGAACTGATAGTGGTACAGTATGTGAAGGGAATGATCCAAGATTATCAGATGCAAGGATTCCACTGCCTCATAACCATAATGATTTATATTACCGAAAATCGGAGCTTGTGACGCACACTGAAGATGGGTATATGGATAAACTTGATAAGATTAAGTTAGATGGAATAGAAGCAAATGCAAATTTTTACATACATCCCATAGGACGAGGATATAACCATATTCCTGTTGGAGGAGCTAGCGGACAATATTTAAAATGGCACAGTGATGGAGAAGCAGAGTGGGCAGATGTTGCCTTAAATAAAGTGACAGAAACAGCTGACGGAATAATGTCAAAAGAAGATAAGATAAAATTAGATGGAATAGAAGCAAATGTAAAGAATTATATTCATCCAACGGGTTCTGGATATAACCATATTCCGTCAGGAGGTAATTCTGACCAAATATTAGAATGGAAAGCTGATGGAGATGCACAGTGGAAATCAAAACCATGTGGAAATAATGGGCAAGTATATTATATAAAAGGCAATAGTTCAAGTGAAATAACTCCAGGATATATTTTATATAAAGCAACTATAATTGAAACAGATAAGGAACTTGAGGATGCAAAAGTAACCTTAATAGATCCTTCAGTAATTTATAATACTTGGTATAGATTTTCACATGATAGTAGCGAAAGTCAGCCAGCGGTAACATCAGAAACTACTGGTTGGGTATATGATTCGGATAAGAAAAAGATAATATGTCAAAATAATTCTATCAGTTATATTGGTTTTATAAGTCCAGAAAAATATGATAATTATAATCTTGAAGTTACTATATCATCAACAGACATGGATAATGATGCCATAGGATCTGTAATAGCATTTACAAAAGATGCAGCTGGAAGAGAATATACTCTTTCTGTTGTAAGAATGAGGAGCTTTGAGTCTCATGTTTTAGTAGAAAATATATCAACTCAATATGCAATTGTATATAACTATAATAGAAGTGATGAAAAATTAATAAGTTATTATTCAATCAGCTCAGATACTGTCGGTAATTGGGCAGATATACCAAATGGTATAAGATTGAAGATAATAAGAGACGGTGATAAGATAACAACTTATAGTTCTGATATGAATTCAACTACAGTTTCTGCTTATAATAAAATTGACATTGATTTAAATTCTAATGAGTTACTAAGTAAATTTAAAGGACCATGTCAATATGGATATTCTTGTCTATCTCAAATGTATTCTAGTTTTTCCGATATAAAATTTGATAAAGATAATAAATATATTTATGATTCAAGAACAAATTCAACTTGGATGGTAGATGTAGCTGGAAATTGGAGCATTGACTCTTCTAAAAAAGTATCCAGTGAACTAGGGATTGGTAAGTTTGTATTTAATGAAGTAACTAAAAAGCTATATTATATTAATGATTCTGATAATATAATATCTTTTAATAGCGATTACATTAAAAAAAGTGAATTAAATTCTTATCTTGATAATTATTTGAAAAGTAAAGGAGTGATTAGTTAATGAAAAAATATTTGGACAATAGTGGATTAACTTATTATTCTACTAAATTATATGATTATCTTAAAAATAAACTTACTGCACTAAATTCTAAGATTTCTAATTTGGAAGTAAAGGTCGATTCCGACAATAAGGAATTAATCACTAAAATAGAAAATAATAATCAAAGTATAAATCAGAATACTTCTGATATAAAAACTGCAAATAGCAATATCAGTAATCTATCAATTAAGGTTGATAATAATTATGATGAGCTTAAGGCGGATTTTAATTCTGCAGATATGAGACCAACGGGTGATTCTATTTTTATAAATAATGTGGAGCAATTTGTATTTAAGGATATAGGCGCTGGAGAAACAGTTACAATCCCAAATTCAGGAGATGGAAGTGACTTTCTTATAGAGTGTTTTGTAAAAACAGAAACTGGAACACCACTTGTCCATAAGAGCTTGAATATTAATACTTCTACAAAAGATTTATTAGAATATGATGATAGATATGTTGAAATAACAGATTATGGAGCAAAGCCTAAAGATAATGTAACCTTAGATTTAACTTTGCAAGGCACAATTGGTGAATATAATATCTACACTACTGATTTACTTCCAGTAGAACTGGTAGATAGTATAAATAATTTAACAGATTATAAATTATCTTAGACGAAAGTGGTGCTTAAAATGAATTGCCTTATATATTCAGGAAATAAATACTTTGGTATTGAAAATAATGAATTAGCTGAAACTACATTAAATATTGAAAATGCTTTTGACTCATCCCTTTTAGATTCTTTAAGGGATGAGTTAAAAGCATATGCACCTTTTAAAATTGTATTATTTAATGCTAATAAGAATAAGAGCATGGTCTATAAAATAAATAGTTCCAATGCTTTTATTCTTATAAATTTAACTAATATAAAGCATGAGAACATTCAATTTGAAAACAAGCATAAGATGCTCGTATCAAATGATTTAAAAAATTGGGATAACTACTATGATTCTAATAATTGTGACTCTAGATATTTTGAGAACTATTCTGATAGATACATCAAAGATTATGTAAATAGTAAATGTAAATATATTAACTATATTAGCAAAAATTATAGCTATATTTTATTAAAATTGAATGATGGAGAATTGCTAAATAAATTATTTGAAAATATATTAGGAGAATATAAGAGGATTGATTATGATACAAATTTTAATACAGGAGCAATAAATCAAGTGACTGTAACTTTTCCAGAAAAATATAGTCAAGTATTAATCAAAAAAACAAAATCTGTAGAGAGGAACACAATTATAAAGGATAGTATAGCTGTTTTTTAGGAGGAATTTACTATGGGAGTAAAAACAGTCACATTTAATTACACAGGGATAATGCAGACTTGGATTCCACCAGAGGGTGTATATAGGATAAAAATAGAGTGTTATGGTGCTAAAGGTGGGGGATTAACTGGGGGAATGGGTGCTAATAATACAAGCTCCCCAGCAACTCAAACCAGTGGATATGCATTCGGAAGAGGTCAAGATGCATGGAGTGTTGTGTGGGATGGAAATGGTGGGAATATTGGACAAGGCGGAGGTGGCTGGTATGGCGGATATACTTCTGCTGTATATCCATTAATTAATTTATATAAGCCATTTATGATAGATGGAGTTTATTATTTTCCTAATGATATATTGGATTATGCTAATTCAAAAATATGTATTATTGATATTAATAAAGATTCTAAATTAGATATGAATTATATCCCATCAAACATAGCTTTATCTAAAACAAATATAAAAGTAAAAAATAAATATACGCCAGTACATTATGAATTTGAGCATACATTTTTAGATATAAATTCAAATGATAAATTAAAAGTAGATTATTTTTAGATTTTAGTGAAGATAAATCATATAAAAATTGTAGTATGCTAAATAAGGATATTATAATTAACGATTTTTATCTAAATCTTAAATTTAATTTATATGATGGAATACTTAATTCTATAACATTATATGGGAAAAATAATGATAGATATACTAAACTTAAGGGCATTGATAGAGAAGTATATAATAACTTTAATTCGGAAATGTTAGTATGTTTCAAAGATAAGTATGAGGAATTGATAGTTAATATGATTGCAAAACAATCATTTGATTATACAATTGATACTTTAGATAAGTTTTAGCAATTATACAAGGCTCTATAGAATTGGTTGAATAGGGGAAAAACTACATCATTTTGCAATATGGCATATGTGCTTTTTAGGAGGGTTTATTATGCAAAAAATTTTTACTTTTAATTATACTGGGCAAGCACAAACATGGATTACTCCTTATAGTGGGAAATATAGATTAGAATGTTGGGGTGCTCAGGGTGGCAACACAGGAGGGTATATTGGTGGATATGGTGGATATGCCAAAGGAGATATAAATTTAATAAAAGGACAAAAAATATACATATATGTTGGGCAAAAGGGTACAGATGGTGGATATCCAGCATATGCTTTTAATGGTGGCGGATATGGAGCTAGTGACACATGTGGTGCTAGTGGAGGTGGGTCATCAGATATAAGAGTTAATGCAACAGATTTAAAAAATAGAATAATTGTTGCTGGAGGTGGAGGAGGAGCATCTGGAGATACTCCTCTTGGCAACGGTGGTTATGGAGGTGGTCTTATTGGTGGTCCTAGTGATAATGGACGAGTTGCTAATCAAACATCAGGAGCGTCTTTTGGTATTGGAGGAAATTCTAGTAATGGCGACAATGCTGGAGGTGGCGGTGGATACTACGGTGGATATGGTGCGATAGGTTCAACTGGTGGCTGTGGTGGAGGCGGTTCATCTTATTTAGGTCTACTAGAAAACGCTTCTACAGTTTCAGGAATTAATACTGGAGATGGAAAAGTAGTTATATCTCTAATTTACGACGAAGTTGCTTTCTTTTTTAAGAAAGGTGAAGAATATTACTTACCAATAGAAAAGTACTTTGATACTGATGCAAAGAAATTTAAAGCTGTTAGTTTAAATGATTTAAGGTACGAAATTAATAATAACAACTATGGAAATATCAGTATATATAATATAAATGAACCATTTGTGATAGATTCAATTGTATATAATCCACTTGATTATCTAGATATATCTAAATGCAAAATATGTGTTATACCTAATAGTTCTAGGACTAATGAATATGTTAAAGAATTAGATATAAACTATATTCCTACAACTAAAGCCATATCTAAAGCTAACATTAAAATTAAAGATATGTACACTCCGTATAAAAATAATATTCAAAATCCCTTTCTGAACATAGAAGCAGCCAATAAAGCTAATATTAGTTATATTATAAATTATGAAAATATATATGACATCGTAAATGACGATTGCAGTTCGATAGATAAAAAGTTATTAAAAGATAATTTTTATTTAAGCTTTAAATTAAATGATGTAATGAGTTTGTTAAAATCAGTATCATTATGCAGTAGAGATATTAATTATTTTAAAATAGAAGATGATGATTTAAATATAAGTAATGATTATATAAATACTCAAATTACTTTTGAAAAAAAATGTTCAGAGACAGTTATAAATAGAATAACTAAGCAATATTTTAAGTATTTAAACGATAATTTGGATACATTCTAATGAAGCAGCTTTTTAGGAGGAATTTTTATGATAAAAACCTTTAATTTTAAATATATTGGAACCATACAAACCTGGATGATTCCTTATGATGGAATATATAAAATAGAAGCTTATGGTGCGCAGGGTGGCAATGTAGGTAAAGTACGTCCAAATTTACATGAAGGCGGTAAGGGAGCATATATTTCTGGAAAGTTTAATTTAAAAGCTGGAAACAACTTATATATATTGGTTGGTGGAGCATGTGTAAGTAAAGATTGGTATGACTGGGTAGGCGGCGGTGGTGCTGGGGATGACGGTTGTAATATTGTTGGTAATGGTCAAACTTTACCTGGTTATGGTGGAGTTGGAAGAGCTGTTACCACAACAGAAGGCTCAGGCAGAGGATCAAGTTCAGGCAGTGGTGCAGGGTCTGTAACTAATGGTAATTGTAGTCGTATGTCTCCAGCATTGTCATTTATAAATATAAGTCTATTATATGGAACTTATACTCTCTTTTTTCAAAAAGATAATGAGTATTATTTGCCAATAGGAAAATATTTCAATACTACGAAAAAATCATTTGACCCCATAAGTTTAAATGATTTAATGAATGAAATTTATAATAACAATTACCTAATTACCAATTTGTATGATTTAAATACACCATTTGTAATAAATTCGATTACTTATAATCCACTTGATTATTTAGATATATCTAAATGTAGAATGTGTCTCATACAAGATTATTCTGATGTAAAAGAAAATATATCAACATTAAATATAAAATATAGTCCATCATCTATAGCCTTAGCAAAGACTAATATAAAAATAAGGGATAAATATGATAAGCAAGAAACTGCGTTTATAAATATAACACCTAATTCTAAATCTGATCTTAGTTATTTTTTGGATTATGGTGAGAACAAATTATATAAGGAATGTAGTGAATTAGGTAAAGAGATAATTAAGGATGATTTCTATGCTAATTTTATGTTTGACACTCCAAATGCGTTACTAAGTTCGGTAACTTTATATGGCAAAAATAATGACAAGTATAGTAAAATTAAAAACTATGAAATTGAGGTTTATGAAAATTTAAATGAAGCTAAATTTATAACCTTTAAAAATTCATATAATGAAGTGTTAGTTAATAAAATTACAAAAGAATCTTTTGATTATACAATTAACACTTTAGATAAATTTTAACGAGGTGATTTTATGGCATTAAAAACAATTATATTTAATTATACAGGAGCAGTACAGACTTGGACTCCACCAATAGGTACAGAAAGAATAAAAATAGAATGTTATGGTGCAGGTGGTGGAAATGATGGTGGAGGTTCTGGTGGTTATGGTGGATATAGCTATGGGGAATATGTTTTTAAAATTAAAATCTCAACTGTTTACATTTATGTAGGAGGAGCTGGAGTTTCTGGAGCATCTGGAAGTGGTGGAGGATGGAATGGTGGAGGTAATGCTGGACCATCTGGTTCTTCTGGAGGAGGCGGAGGTGGTGGATATTATCAAAATGGTGGTGAAGGAGGTGGTTTGACTGGAAATACTGGAAGTGGTGGTGCTATAGGTGGAAGTCAAGTTTATGGAGGTACAGGTTCTAGAAATGGAGGTTTTGGATATGGTGGAAGTCATCCAGGAGATGGTGGAGGAGGTGGTGGTGGCTATTATGGAGGCGGATCTGGTAATGGGGATGCTGGAGGTGGAGGGGGTTCCTCTTATATAGCTCTGTTAGAAAATAGTGGGACAACAGCTGGAATAAACAATGGTAATGGAAAAGTAGTGATAACCTTTGAAGAATTTCCATTAAAGTTATTTTTACAAATGGATGATATGTATTATATTCCCCAAAAACAATATTATGATGTTAGGGGAAATTTTTTTAAGCCATTAAGCGCAGATGATATTTTTTCAATTATTAACAATAATGATAACGCTCAAATTTATAAGATTGATAATATTAATTCACCTTTCGATATTAATGGTGAAACAATAATTCCATCTAAAGTACTTGATTTTAAAAAGTGCAAACTATGTATGATTAGTAAATTAAATATTAAAAATATTATCTTTAATTATAATCCATCAATATACTCATTGTCTAAAACGACTATTAAAATAAAAGAAAAATATACTCCCTTTTTAGAGGATTTAAAAAATGCTTATTTATATATTATTGGAACAAATGAATCTGGCATTGGATATGCAATTGATTTTGACAAAACTTTTAAGACTGCATCAAATAATAATGCATATTTTATAGATACAGAAATTTTAAAAGATGATTTTTATTTAAGTTTTATATTTAATAAATCAGCAACAATGTTAACTACAATAACATTATCTAAAAACGATAGTGTTACTTATTCTAAAATAGAAAATGACAATTTAATTATAAGTAATGATTTTGTTGATACATTTGTAAATTTTGAAAAAGCGTATGGAAAAGTATTGATAAATAGGTTAACTAAGCAATATTTTAAGTATTTTAATGATAATTTGGATACTTTCTAATGGAGAAATTTTTATGATGAATTTTAAATATAGTGGATTAATAGAAACATATAAAATTGTAAATGAAGGAAGATATGTTATAGAATGCTGGGGGGCTTCTGGTGGTGGTGAAGATAGATCAACTTGTGGTCTTGGCGCATATTCAAGGAGTACACATTATTTACATGAGGGTGATGTATTAAAAATATTAGTAGCTGGAAAAGGTGCATGGGATGGTTCAAGAGGTGGTGGTGGTGGTGGAAGTTTTGTAGAATTAAATTCTACTACTCTTCTTTGCTGTGCAGGAGGCGGAGGAGGTTCTATGTTCAGCAGACTTTCAAGTAATTATTCGCATGGGCAAGCAGGGCAGCAGGGAGGTAACTATAATTTAACTGGATATAATGGAAATATAAGCAATGGTGGTTCAGCCTATGCAGGAGGCGGTGGTGCTGGATATATTGGAAATGGAGCAGGAATGACCTGTACTCCGTCAACTCATGCTTATGCTTGGCTTTATGGTGGTTGGTCTTTTAAAAACGGAGGCGCTGGTGGATATGGGAATATCTCTACAAATGCTGGAGGATATACTGTTGATTTAAGATCAGCACCTAAAGGGGGATTTGGAGGTGGAGGTAGCTCGAGCTTTATTGCAATGATAGGTTATATGAGTGGAATTCCAGGATACTACTATAATGGTGCTGGAGGAGGTGGTGGCTATTCTGGCGGTGACTCTACTAGAGATGGTTATGGTAATACTGGTGGAGGTGGAGGTAGTTATTATGTTGGAACTACTGGAATAGAACTTGCAAAAGCTGGATATGAGGATATGCCCTCAATAACTGATAAAAATTCTACTATGAAGGGTAATTTTGGTGATGGTTTTGCAAGAATATCTGTAGCAGCAAGTTTTATATTTAGCGATGAAAATAATTTTTATATTCCAACAAAAGATTTTTTTGATATAGATACTAGGAATTTTAAAAAGTTAACACTAACCGAACTTGAAACAGAAATTTTAAATAAAACGCGTATGCCAATTTCTATTACTGGATTAAATACTCAAATAACAGTAAATGGAGAAAATATTAATCCATTAGAAATAATAGATTTAACTAAATATAAAATTTGTGTCATATGTGAAAAGATTGTAGATAAATTAAATTTAAATTATATCCCGTCAAACATAGCTTTATCTAAAACAAACATAAAAGTAAAAAATGAATATACGCCAGTACATGATGAGCTTGAGCCCACATTTTTAAATATAAATTCAAATGATAAGTCCAAAATGGATTATTTTTTAGATTTTGGTGAAAATGAATTATATAAAAATTGCAATATGTTAAATAGTGATATTATAATTAATGATTTCTATCTAAATCTTAGATTTAATTCATATGATGGAATACTTAATTCCATAACATTATATGGTAAAAATAATGATAAATATACAAAACTTAAAAGTACTAATATTGATATATATAATAGATTTAACTCGGAAATGCTCATAAGTTTTAAAGATAATTATAAGGAAGTACTAGTTAATAGTATTGCAAAACAATCACTGGAGTATACAATTAATACTTTAGATAAATTTTAGTAGTTATAACAGGCATTCAGCATGTATATTGATGAAAAATATTGTTTCTAAACATAAAGGCTAAAGAATGTTATCATTATCTTATCCAATATTGAAATAGTAAAAATAAGTTATATGTGTAAATAAACTCATAATGTGATAAAATAAATGTAACAAATAATGTTAATTTAGATATAAAAAAATTTTTATTAAGTTTCAAGAGTTTGTGAAACATGAGTATTTGGAACAATATAAACTAGAAAAAGGATATTTTTTTATATTTGATTTTAGAAAAACTGAGAGATTATTTGGTGAATTAAGAATAACTAATATTGAAATTGAAGTCAATAGTAAAAAGTATTAGAAGTGTATTGCTAGATTGTATAAAATTTGAAATATAGATAAAGGAGAAAATATGAATATTTATTTTGTAGGAGGATCTATAACAGAGGGAGCAGGTGCTAGTAAGTATGAGAATAGCTATGCAGCCTTGGTTAGTAAGTATTTAAAGGATGAATATAAGGAAAATTTAAATATAATAAATTTAGGCGCAGGCGGTACTGGGTCTAACTTTGGAGTATTTAGAATTAGTCAGTATTTCAAGGAAAAGAGGCCAGATGTTGTTTTCTTAGAATTTGCAGTTAATGATAGAATTTTTCCCTTGGAAGATATAAATATCTATTATGAAAATTTAATTATAGAAATATTCAAATGGAATAAAGAAGTTAAGATAGTTTCATTAGAAATGCCAACTGGAATGAGTGATTCGTGTTCTACAGCACATAAGAAAATAGCTTATCATTATAATATACCAGTTATAGATGTTCAAGATAGTGTTTGGAAAGAAATAGGTAGTGATAAATATACATGGAATGATATATCTATAGATAACCTCCATCCTAATGATATGGGGCATAAAACCTATTGTCAAATTATAATTGAAGTATTAAAGAATTTAAATTTTGGAGAGATAGAATGTTGGGGGGATAAGAAGCCAACTACTAACTATATATTAAGGAATCCGGGAATAAAATCTTATGAAGAATGTACTTTTTATGGTAATTGGATTGAAAAAGAAGTAAATTTGAATAATAAATTTAGTGTTGGTGCTATGACAGAGAATATAGGGGATTGTATTGAAATTAATTTTAAAGGAAGATATTTAAGTGTAATGGCTTTGCTATCAAAAGCATCAGGGATTTTGGAGTGTATATTGGATGATAAATTTACTTTTAAATTAGATTTGTACATGAATAACGAAGAATATTTTTCTACATTAATTAATTTAAAAGATATTGAAGATGGGAATCATAATCTTTTAATGAAACTTAGTGAGAACAGAAATCCTGAGAGCAGTGGAAATAAAATTATAATTGGTGGATTTTTAGTTGAAGAAGGCTAGTTTAAACTAAGCATAATTATACAGGAGCAGTACAGACTTTGATTCCACCAGTAGGTACATAAAAAATAAAAATAGAATGGTGCAGATAATCCTGGAGATGCTGGAGGAGGAGGTGCTTCTGATGTTCGTACTATAGGCGGTAATTGGAATGACATATCGTCATTAAGCTCGAGAATTATAGTTGGGGCTGGCGGTGGTGGGTCAGATGATGGATTGCAAGGCGCTTGTGGAGGTAACGGAGGTGGACTTAGTGGAAATGCTGGTACGGGATGTGGATGTGGTGGTGGTGCATCTCAAATATCAAGTGCTGGCCCCAATTATGGTGGATTTGGTTACGGTGGTAATGGAAATAACTACGATTCTGGCGGAGGTGGTAGTGGTTACTATGGCGGTGGAGGTTCATCATACTATGGAAAATTGCTAGAACCTCAAACAACAGTTGGCATAAATTCTGGTAATGGAAAAGTAGTAATAACATATGAAGAAATAAGTTATATATCGTTTTTAAAGAAGAATGAGGAATATTACATGCCAATTGCTAAATATTTCAATCCCAGCACAAATACATTTTTGCCAGTAACATTAGTTGATGTTATGAATCAGATAAATGAAGATCCTAGTCTAATAGAATACAATCACTTAAATAATACATTTTCTATAGATACTAAAATATACACACCATTCAAACTTATAGATTTAATGCAGTATCAATTGTGTTTAATGCCTTTAAATGATGCACTTCTAAGCAAGATATCCTTATCATATATTCCATCAGAAACTGCACTATCAAAAACAAACATAAAAATAAAATATGAGCCAAATTTATATAAACTTAGTCCTAACGATTATATTTCTTATTTAGACATAGGTACTTTGGATAAAACTAAGTTGGACTACTATATTGAGAATGATAGTGATAAAAGCGTAATATATAAAAATTGTAGTGTATTACATGATGATATTGCAATTAATAATTTTTACTTAAATATTAAATTTAATTCATATGATGGATTATTTAATTCAATAACATTATATGGTAAAAATAATGATAAATATATTAAACTAAAAAGCACTAATGTTGATGTATATAGTAAATTTAATTTTGAAATGCTCATAAGTTTCAAAGAAAACTATGAGGAAGTAATTGTAAATATGATTGAAAAACAATCATTGGATTATACAATTGATACATTAGATAAATTTTAGAGGAAATTTTTAAAAATACTTAAAACAATTGCATCTATGATCCCAATAAACAAAAATAGATTATTTTTTTGATTATGATGAAACCAAATCATATAAGAATTGCAGTATATTAAATACAGATAAAACAAGTGAAAATTAATAAATTATTATTCAATCAGTTCAGATGCTGTTGAAAATTAGAGCATTGATTCTACTAAAAAAATATCAAGTGAGCTAAATTTGTATCTTCATACTTATTTGAAAAGTAAAGGAGTGGTTCTTTAATGAAAAAATATTTGGATAATAGTGGATTAACTTATTATTCTACTAAATTATATGATTATCTTAAAAACAAACTTACTGCATTAAATTCTAAGATCTCTAATTTAGAGGTAAAAGTCGATTTCGACAATAAAGAATTAAGTACTAAAATAGAAAATAATAATCAAATTATAAGTCAGAATACTTCAGATATAAAAACTGCAAATAGCATTATCAGTAATTTATCAGCTAAGGTTGATAATAATTATGATGAGCTTAAGACCGATTTTAATTCTGCAGATATGAGACCAACAGGGGATTCTATTTATATAAATAATGTGGAGCAATTTGTTTTTAAAGATGTTGTGGCTGGTCAAGCTGTGACTATTCCACTTAAAGGTGATGGAAGTGACTTTTTGATTCAATGTTATGTACAAACGGAGCAAGGGACTCCTATTGAGCATAAAGTTATAAATATAAATACAACAACAAAGGATTTATTAGAATATGATCCTAGATATGTAGAAATAACTGATGATGGTGCTGTACCAAAAACCTCCGTTTCTTTAACACTTCAAAAAGAAAATACAGTAAATGGATATAATGTATATGTAACTGATTATCTTCCAGTAGAATTAGTAGATAATATTACAACATTAAAGGATTATGATTTGTATTGGATGACACTCCTTAATGAATAAAAAATTTTATGTTAGCTTAAGTGGAAGTGATACTACTGGAGATGGAAGCAAAGCTAACCCTTTTGCAACGATATCTTTTGCACTAACAATGATTACAGCATCAATGGGTGAAATTGATATATATTTAAGTAGAGGTGTACATAAAATGTATGCTGCTGTTGATATGAGTTTGACTACCAATGTAATAAATTATTATGGAAATGGATTTTCTACAGTTATAGAATTTCAATATTGCTATTGTAATGCTGGTTTTAAAAATGAAATGACTATAAACAAATGTGTAGTTAGGCCGTGTAATAATTATAATGGAGATGTAAGAGCAGTAATATATACAAGTGATACAAAGGCAGTTGTATTTAATAATGTATTTTTTACAAAATCCCCTAGCGGGGTATTTCCAACAGAAGTACTGTTTTATTTTCATAACAACACAGCTATGTTTGTATGCAATAAGTCATTTAATTCCTGCTCATTTTTTTTTGATCGCGGTTATCCCATAGTTTTAGGAGCATGTACTTTAAATAAATGCACTACTAATTACCTTGGAATTTCATCTGTTCCAAATAATATAGAAACAAATTCTTTATATAATCAAACATATGGCTTTGAATTTTTACTTATTACTGGAGATAATAGCTTATATGGAGTTTATTCTGGAAGTAATCCTTGGAATGGTACTAAAATGTTCGTACTATCTGATGATGGTATATGCTACTCATGTTATAATGGAACATTAATAAAAACAGAAATGAAATATGAAAATGGATTCAATATAGAAGACTTTGAATTTATAAATGATCTGCATAGTCTTTCTCCATTTAAAATTGTATTTCTTACTTTAAGAGAATATTCGTCAGCTAATATTCCAATAAGCAGCAATGCTTTTCTATTATTAAATGTTTTAGGCTATACGTATGAAAATATAAAAACAGCAGGGAAACACAAGATGTTATTTTCTAATGATTTAAAAACATGGTTCAATTACTATGATAATAAGAATTACAATAAAGTATATATTGATAATATAGATAATTATTTTATTAGAGACTATGTTATTAATAATTGCAAATATATAGATGAAATTGATACAGCATATAAATATATATATATTCACATAGAGGATAATGAAATATTTAATGGATTTACAGAGCAAATTATTCCTCAATATAAGAAAGTAGATATTCCAGTAAATATTCAATGTGGTTCTGAAAGCAAAGCTACTATTGTAGTTCCTGAGCATGTTACTAATTTAGTTGTTAAAAAACTTACTTGTGGAAAAGAAAATATTATTAAAGATACCATGGGGGGATTTTAATGGCTTTAAAAACATTAATATTTAATTATACTGGTGGAGTACAATCTTTTACAGCTCCGTTAAATGGAAGGTATTCACTTGAAGCATATGGTGCAAGTGGAGGTAATTCGGCTAGATCTACAAGTCAGCGAGGTGGAAAAGGTGGATATGCTTCTGGAGATATAAAATTGTTAGCTGGACAAACTATATATATATATGTAGGTGGTCAAGGTGGAGATACTAATGCAGCTGATTCAACTTCTGATGCTGGAGGATATAATGGAGGAGGAAGCTTACTTAGTGGTCAATCATTATATGGAGCGCCAGGTGGAGGTGCAACAGATTTTAGAACCAGCTCTGGAGCTTGGGATACCTTAACTGGATTGCAAAGTAGAGTATTAGTGGCTGGAGGTGGTGGTGGAGCAAATTCTAGGGATGATGGATATGGTTATGGTTCTGGTGGAGACGGGGGAGGATTAGTTGGTACAGACGGAACAACTGCGGGACAAAACTCTGGTGGTATGTCTTATGGATATGGTTATGGTACTGGAGGAACTCAAACAAGTGCCGGAAGTTACAGATGGTATCAAAACGGAATACTCAAAAGTGATAGTATAAATGGAGGATTTGGAGTAGGTGGTGCTAACACTCAAAGTGGTGGTGGCGGTGGCTGGTACGGAGGTGCTGGTAGTGGTCATGGAGGTGCTGGTGGTGGCTCATCATATTATGGTTCATTATTAAATCCCACCGCTATAGCTGGAGTTAACAATGGTAATGGAAAAGCAATTATAACATATGAGGACTATGAAATGTTTTATCTATTAAAAAAAGATGGGGCATATTATATTCCACAAAAAGCTTTTTTTGATATACACAATAAAAAATTTAATAGTGTAACTATAGAATATATATTAAATAACTATACAATTACAAAGCCTGATGATCTGAATAAACCATTTGTAATGAATGGAAAAACGTTATATCCATCAGATATACTTGATTTCTCTAAATGTCAGATCTGTGCATTTACACAAGCCAGTTTAGATGACAGAGAATTAAAAATGATATATGAACCATCTAATATATCATTAGCTAAAACAACTATAAAAGTAAAAGACAAATTTACTTCATTAACTAGTAATTTGGATCATACATTTATTGATATAACCTCTCCAGATAAAAATAAATTAGATTATTTTATTGATTATAATAGAGACGATCAAGATAATTTACGGAAAAGCTGTGGTATATTAAATAAAGAGATACTAAAATATGACTTCTTTTTAAATTTCAAATTTGATGCAACTGATGCTAAATTGCAAACAATAAAGCTATTTGGAAGAAATGATAAGTATACGAAGATAAAAGATTATAGTATTGATGTATATGATGATTTTATTGATAAAGCATATATAGTATTTCATAAAGACTATGATGCAGTATTTGTAAATAAATTATCAAGTGAAAGCGCTGCTTATACAATCAACACATTGGATAAATTTTAAGGATGTGAAGAAATGCAAAATAAATATATAATTTTGAAAAGTCCTGTTAAGATTGGCGATTATGAAAGAGTGGCAAGCTATTCGGGAAGTCTTACTAAAGGCGAAGAGCAGCTTTTAGTCACAAGGGATTTAAAGTTTTTTTTAACAGATGGTAAAGGTGGATATTTAGAATTTAAATCAATAAATTCAGGTATAACTTTTGATGAAGTAAATCAAAAACTTAAAGAACTAGATAATAATATATCTGATAAAATAAGCGATTTAGATAGCAAAAATTCTAAGGATATTAAAACCCTTAATGATGCAGTTGATGCATTGTCTCTTAAATTTTCAGGTTATGTGACAACAGAGGATTTTGACAATTTAAAGACCAAAGTAGAGTCGAATACGACTTTGGCTACTCATGATAATCGAGAGGTACTTGATAAATTTAGTGTTGATAAAGATGATAATCCTTTATTTAATGGTAAAAAGATTGTAGCTGATTTTGATACTTCTGGTATAGAAGCTGAAATTACCGATTTAAAAAATAGAAGTGTTATTGGGAGTTCATTAGATTATGGTCTATTTACAAGAGATTCTGATTTTGTTGTTAATGCAAATGGAGCAATGATTCCAATGAACTTAGCTAATGGCTCTAATATGACATTAAATTCAAACGGAAGAATACTTCTTAAAGCCGGGAAAAAATACAAAATAGAATTTGGAGCAAGAACAATAAATCTTACAAGTGGTTTGGATTTTGGACTTTATGATTATACTAACTCAAAGGGATTAACGATCGTTTCTGATAGTCATTCTACTATATCTGTTAATGCAAGTCATCCTGGGAAAAGCTATTATGTTCCAACAAATGATTGTGAAATAGGGATGTATATAACTTGGTATAGTTCTACAAATCCTGTGACTCTTCCAAGTTATGAATGTTATATCGAAGTCCAGGAAATAAATCGACAAGTAATAATAGATCCTGCAGAGGATGCTAAAAAGATACAATTTGAATATGGTTATTTTAAAGCAAACCAATCATCAAATTTAGCACCTGAAAATCATTTAGAACTGGATATGATAAAAGGAAACATGAGTGCTTCTACTGGTTCAAATCAGGAAAAGGGATTAATAACATTACATGCCAATAAAAAATATAAGTTTGATTTTTCTTATTCTAATGCTGGAAATTCAACTAATGGTATTATAGATTTCAATGTATGTGATTCTAATGGAAATGTATTAGAAGATTTACCATATGCGTATCCTACAACGTACACTGGTGATTCACAATCATCACCAGTCTCAACATTTATTTTAGAGCCTACAATTGATACTGTAATAAATTTTAAAATAGCTGCAAACGCTTCACATTGGGTAGGTGCTTACCTTGTTATAGAAGAAATAGCTCAACCTTATTACTTTAATTATTATAAAGATAGCATAAGTTCTACAACTTTGTTTGAAGGTAGTGCAAATGAAGTAGGAGATTATATATTGTTAGATGATATAACTAAATATGATCATTTGATAGTTTATTCTAAAAATACTTTAACACCTAATCATGGAACAGCTTCAAATATAATAAAAGTATCTGATATAGATTATACTGCTAGTAATCAATTTTGTAATTCAGCTTATGCACCTGGAAATGGTTCAGGATATGGACTATTCTACTATTTTAAAAATAATAAAACTATGAATTTGACGTCTATATTCTTAAATGGTTGGACAGGTGTAAAAATATACAAAATAGAAGGGATTGGCTATACTTATGAAAATCCTTATCAAGATGTTATTACAACGGTTGATGAATTTATAGTTCAAGATTCAATTGTAGACGCAGATATAAATTCAGTTTGGAGTGAGGTGGGAATCTAATGGCAAAAATTAATTTTGAAGATGCTGTTACTAAAATAATAAAAAGATATCTAGTCAGTTTTGGTAAATCATTAGCTTCTAAATTTTACACAAAAAAGCAAGTAGATACTATGATATTACCTATCCCAGCAATTCAAACAGATATAGATAATTTAAAGACAAGAAGTGTTATAGGAAGTAAATTGAAGACAGGATTATATAAGCCGGCAACAAAAATTACTGGTGGTGTTACTACAGGTATAGTAAAAATGGGTGCAAAAATATCTGGTGATTTTACGCTTAATGCAGATGGAACTATAACTCTTCCAAAAGGTTCTTATTATAAAGTGAGAGGATCTATAAGATTCGCAACAGTCACAAATACTGGTTTTGCTTCCTATATGATAAGGAACTTTACGGATTCAGTGAATGTTGGAGTAGCAGCAACTATAAATAGCTATTCATATTGGGAAGGACAACAAGAAGCTATTGCATATATAGATGCAGCACAAAAAGACATAAACGTAGGCATATATATTACTGGCGTAAATAGTGCAACAGGTGCTGAAATAACTGACGGATTTACTTTTCTTGATATACAAGAAGTCAATAGGACAACCATTATAGACCCTTGCGAAGATGGAAAAAATATAAATTTTGAATATGGAGACTTTAGATTATCAGCTGATCAAAGAAGCAATCTTGTAGCTGGTGGAATTATAGCTTTTGATACAGTATATAGTGGAAATATGGCTTTACTTAATAATAAAGTATTATTAAAAGCCGGCAAAACATACGAAATATCAGCAGAAGTGTGTGGTGAATGCAGTAACTCCTTATCCTATGGTATATATAATGAATCAGATAGTAACTGGATTAATCTAGGTTTTGGGGTTGGGGTTGTATCTGGTGGAGCATATATATCAAACCAAAATTCTAATGCAATATTTAAGGCTACTGAGGACACCTATATATCAATAAAAATAAATACATTAAGTGGCGCTGCAGTTTTATTTAGTGCAACTACACATTTAATCATTAAAGAGATAGCACAACCATATTACTTTAATTATTACAAGGATAGTATAGCTTCAAATGTATTGTTTAGTGGAAATGCTGCAAGTGTCGGAGATTATACTTTGAGCGATGATATAACTAAGTATAAATATCTATTAATATCATGGCAAACAGGCAATAGTGCATCTGGAACTACAGCCATAACTCAAACTAAAACAGATATGATTCCTGTTGATACAATAGCAATAGGTGACACTAATAATAAAAGATTATGGTTTGATATGCTTAACGATACAACATTAAAATCAGTTTTGTTATTGTTCTTTAAAAGTTCAAAAATAATGACATATGGTTTTGGGACAGCATCAAGTCCTTGGACAAATCCTGTTGTAACTAGAATAGAAGGTATAGGTTATACTTATGAAAATCCTTACCAAGATGTTATTACAACAGTTGATGAATTTGTACTTACAGATTCAGCTGTAGACACAGACATAAATTCATTATGGAGTGAGGTGGGAATCTAATGGCAAAAATTAATTTTGAAGATGCTGTTACTAAAATAATAAAAAGATATCTAGTCAGTTTTGGTAAATCATTAGCTTCTAAATTTTACACAAAAAAGCAAGTAGATACTATGATATTACCTATCCCAGCAATTCAAACAGATATAGATAATTTAAATACAAGAAGCATTATTGGATCAAAATTAAGTTTTGGATCTTTTGATATAGATACATCAAAAACAGGGGTCAATCCTACGCTATCTGCAAATTATAAGATACCCTTTAAAATTAAAAGTGGCAATCTTATAGTGGATTCAAATGGTTATATTAAATTGGAAAAAGGAAAAAGCTATAACCTTAATTTTTTTGCAACAAGCAATGCGCGATTTGACTTTCAATTCTTTAATGTTACAGATTCAGTTAGTGTTGGAAAAACAATTATAAGTGGGTCAACTATAAGTGGAAGTGGTTCTTATTCAATAGAAGTTACCAAAGATATCTATATTACAGTTATGGTAAGTTATAGGGAAGGAACTATGGTATTTACAGATTATTGTGAGCTTACAATACAAGAGATTGGAAGAAATACAATAATAGATCCTTGTGAAAATGGTAAGAATATAAACTTTGAATATGGGGATTTCTTAATGTCAGCTGATCAGTCATCAAATTCATCTGGATCTATAATAACATTTGATAAATTGAATATAGGAAATATGCAAATAAATAACAATAAAGTTCTTTTAAAATCTGGAAAGATATATGAAATAGAAGCATCAATTTATGCGCCATGTACATCTACTGGATATATTTTATTCGGTTTATATAACGAAACAGATGGTTGTTATTTGAGAATATGTGAAGGAGTCTCTACAACCTATGGTGCTGGATATATTTCTCAGCCTTACTTAAGTACAATCTTTAACCCTCAAAAAGATATTTATGTGTCCCTTAGAATAAATTCATCTGCTGGAATAACTGCTATAAGTAAAGATTTATGTTCATTCAAAATAAAAGAAATGGCTCAGCCTTATTACTTTAATTACTTTAAAGATAGTGTAAAGACAAGTGTATTGTTTGATGGTTCAGCAAATACTGCTGGAACTGTATATAATTTAACTGATAGCTTAGATAATTTTGATTATGTATTAATAGAAGCTGACGCTTTATATAATGGTGCTAATACCAACAGCATATCAGAAAAAATATATAAGCCAGTATTAGGGAAAGTTTACTCAATATTTTATTGGGAAAGTAGTGGGGCATTTCACAAAGCTGATGTTATATTTAAAACAAATACAACATTTACTGTAAGTCTATCAAATAAATATTATACTTCAAATAGAGTATTTAAAATAACAGCCACAGGCTTTGATTACGATAATCCTTACCAAGACATAATAACAACAGCACCAGATGCAGCGTTAACAGATTCAGCAGTAGATTCTGATATTACATCAATATGGAGTGGGGTGGGATTATAATGAACAGAATAGATATAAATACTAATATCACAAATGTAGTTAAAAAATATTTAACTAATTTTAGTAAATCATTAGTTTCAAGATTCTATAATAAAGCTGAAATAGATAAAAAAATGGCTAATATAGACACTAGAAGTATTATAGGAGAAGATCTAGATTATATATATTGTAAACTTTCAGCTGATGCCTCATTTACGGTAGGACAAAATATACCTTTCGTTCAAGCTGGTGATGCTAAAGGATTGTCTATAAAAAACGGAATTGTTACTTTAAAAAAAGGAAAGACATATTCTCTTAAATATTCATTGCATGAAAGTAGTGGTGCTTGGAAGTTTTTTTATGATATAACAAATTCAAAAGAAGTTGCAACAGGTGCTAGAGGCGATTCTGTTTGGAATACAACTTGTACAGCAGTTATACATTGTGATACAGATATGCAAATAGCTGCAAGAGTTGACAGAACAACAAACTCAAGTAGTGCTGTAGGCATAGGTGCTTTCCTGGAAGTAATAGAAATAGGTAGAACAGTATTAATAGATCCAGCACAGCAAATAGATAAAGAATCTGGAATACAGGATACCCCAGTAGGTCACATAATGTCAGTTATGGGATTAAAGGCTCCGCCACATTATCTAGCTTGTGATGGTAGCGTATATAATATAGTTGATTATCAAAAACTTGCTAATTATTTTTTAAACGAATTTGGAAGTATAAATTACTTTGGTGGTGATGGCGTAACGACATTGGCTGTACCAGATATGAGAGAACTTGTTCCAGTGGGAGCTGAACAAAATACAACAAAGACTATTGCTTCACATGATGTTTATACAGCCGGTCAATTCAAAGATGACCAAATGCAAAAAGTAACTGGTAGTTATGTTGGTATACTTAAAAGTGATGGAAGTGCTTCAGGTGCAGTTACAAAGAAGAATACTGGAACTTACACTTGGGGGAGTGGTGGTTTTGGTTCATCTGGTGGAGGATTTGATCTTGATTCATCATTGGTTACTAGAACAGATACAACTAACACCACACATGGAAAACAAATTGGTGTATTATTTTGTATAAAGTTTGAACCAACTTATTTTATGAATTATTCACCACAATATGCTGGCTTTGATACCAAGACTTTATTTGAAGGTACAGCAAATAGCGTTGGAGATTATGTCTTAAGTGATTATATAAACAACTATCAGTTTTTATATGTATATGGAGATATAAACAATGGTTTGGATAAAAGCATGACTGTAATTGATGTTTCTGAAATAAGTCCCACTGAAACACTTAGTTATTTTCAATATGTGAATGGTTATTATAATATCAGATTCACAATTGGAGAAAAAAAGCTTACTTATATTGATTCTACAATTGGTTCTGCTTGGACTTCATATAACGCTAGGATAAGCAAAATAGTAGGGGTAAAATCTGGTTCTATGAATGTAGAAGCTTTTAATATTACAGATGCCGAAGCTGATAATGGAGTTGCAGAGATATGGAATGAGGTGGGAATGTAAAATGGCTCAAATAAATATAAAAGATGCAATAGTTAATGTAGTAGAAAAATATCTTAAAAGTTTTAGCAAATCATTAATCACTAGATTTTATACCAAAGAGCAGTTAATAGATATATATGATAAGAAGGATATAATAAAAAATCTTTCTAAAAATAGTAATGACAAACTATTATATAATGGCAGTATATTATGTACAGAAGGCGATTTGATTAACATTAAAGCGTCGAATATCATAGTCGAAACAGACAATGGTGAAAAAACTCTCCAAGAAATTTTGGACTCACTTTCTGATTATTCTGACGCACCTAGAGCATATTGTGGAAATGCAGAATGTGGTGCAAGTTATTGCGGAGACATAGATTCTGAGGATGCATAAAACCATGCTGAATATAAACGGAATCTAATTTTATAATCAAAGAGGTGATTTTATGTCATATCAAGCACTTAAATGGGTTGATAGAGATAAATCTAAAGACATACCTGGAACAAAGCTTAATGCTGAAAATTTAAACCATATTGAAGCTGGAATTGTTACTCTTGATAATGCAGTAGCAGATCTAACAAAGGCGTTTACTGGTCTTAACTTAACAGAAGATCAAATTAAAGCTCTATCTGATATTTCAGGTAATGTAGCAGCTTTACAAAAGGGATTAGATGCATTACAAGCAAAATTTGATGCCCATGTTCATTCAAATGAAGCTGGTAATACTACTGGTGGAGTTACAACTGATCCTACTGCTACTACTAGTACAACTGATTCTAGCAGCACTAACGGTTAAGATTCTAACAAAGCTGGAAATTAAAACAACATTAACAATGTTAAGGCAAGAGTGTAAAATAAGCAGTTGGAATTATCCAGCTGCTTATTATTGGTCTTAAAGCTAATAGTGGCTAAGCCACGCATAAAATATTTTAGAAAGAAGAGATAATATGTTAGATATAATTAATAATGCTATTTCAAACATTAACTTTGGTGAAATCATAACAACAGTTGTTATTGCAGCTCTAGGTACTTTAATTGCAAAAGTTAGACCTTATGTAAAAGATCTATTAGATAATCTTTTTCAATATGTTTTACTTCAAATTGAGTCTAGTCAATATGAGGATCAATTTAAAAAAGCTTGTGATATTTGGAAACTTGTAGATGAAAATTTCCGCATAGGCGCTGATATTACAAAGGAATTTGAAAATAAGGCTGATTATTTTGATAATCTTCTTTTGCAAAAGTTTCCTTCACTTACTCAAGGGGAAATAGATTATATAAGACAAGTAATTGCTGGAAATGAAAATTCAGTTAAAACAACAACTGCTAATTCACAAACTCAAGCTGATAAATTACAAGAAGACGATAAATCAGCTGCAGCTGCTGAAATCGACGGAACAAAAATTCAAACTGAATCTGAATCTGTACAAGCTTAGCAATAAAATCAAGGGAGGATTTTTATATGTCATTAATTACTGGAATAGATATTTCAAATAATAATGGAAATGTAGATATAAATGGAGCCTATAATAGCGGGGCTGAGTATATTTACTTAAAGGCTACAGAAGGAAGAACTTTTAAAGACTCTTATATGGATGGATTTTATAATCAGTGTAAGGCTGTAGGAGCTAAATCAGGAGCTTATCATTTCCTAGTAAGTACAAGCGATCCTGAAGACCAAGCTAAAAACTTTGCTGAAAAAATTCAAGGCTACGAATTTGAACTTATGCCTTGCTTAGATGTAGAAACAAATTTTGATAATCTTAATGATTACGTTCAAAGATTTGTGGCTGCTTTTTCAATGTATTCAAACAAGGAATTATTACTTTATACTTATACAGGCTTTTTATCAAGCTTAAATAATACGTCTTTAAGCATGTTCAGGAAAGCATGGATGGCCAATTACAATAATCGTGAAGATTTAGATAGTGTTGCAAATGATGCATTAGCTTCAGCTGGTATTGAAATTGTTGGACATCAGTATACTGAAAATGGTACTTTGGGTGTTTTTTCTGGAGATTTAAATGTCTTTACAGATGGTGTAATAAGCTTAGAATTTCAAACTTCTAAAGGAACTTGGAAGCTTGATTCTAAAGGCTGGTGGTTTGAATATGAAGATGGAACTTATCCTAAAAATTCTTGGGCTAAGCTTCCTATAAAAAATAATGATGCTGATAATGTTGCTTGGTTTTTGTTTAATGAAAATGGATATATGCTTTATTCTTGGCAGCAAAAAGATGGTAACTGGTATTACTTAGGTGGAAGCAATGATGGAGCTATGAAAACCGGCTGGGTATTTGATAGTAATTATAAAAGATGGTTCTATTTTGATGACTCTGGAGCTATGCAGACAGGCTGGCAAAAAATCAATGATAAATGGTACTACTTACAAGTAGATAATTTTACAGATTCTACTACTAATACTTCCTATGTCAAAGGTGAAATGAGAACTGGCTGGATTAATTTAGATGGAAAAGATTATTTATTATACAGCACAGGTGAAATGGCACATGATACTGTAATCTATGATTACATAATAGATTCAAGTGGAGTTGCAACTAAAAATACTTTAGAAAAATAAATTCATATTTAATATTTATTGCATAGTCGAATTCGACATGTTAAAATAATATAAAGAGAAGTAGCTATCTAGTAGCTACAAGGCAGCTAGAAAACCTCTAGCTGCCTTTTATTATTCGAAAGGAGAATTATTTTGACTTTTTTAAATTTAGATACCATAAAAAATAGCATTATCGATAATGTAGTAGACACTTTAAGCAGTAATGCAAGAACTGAAAATGAAAAAGAAGCACTAAAACAGGCTTTAACTTCCAAAATAAAGGCCAATACTTTAATATCAAATGCACCTTCTGGAGATATAACAATTGATGCAGATTCAATAAATAATGTAATGAATAAATTATATATTGATCTTCTTACAACTTATGGGGTGCTAAATAATATAGGGGAAGATTTATCAAAATACAATGTAAGTTACTCTTCCTATATAAACTATGTGAATTCACGTATAAATGAAATCAGCGATGCTTTAGAAGCTTGCAGACACTCCTTAACAAGTATCTATATGCCTGCCTATCACATTGAAAGATTTAGAACAGCAGATAGTTTTGATACGACAAGGAGTCTACAAAAAACAAGGTATGATGGATACTTTCCAAGCTATTGTTACTGCAATTATGAAAATAAAGAACATAGGCTTACCTTGCCCTTATTAAGGCAGGATAATTCCTTGCGTTATGATGACAAGGTTGAAACAGCGTATATTACACCTTTTTTCCAGCTTGGCAGAGGGTTTACTAATTTAAAAAATGACGAAACTAATATTGAAAACTGCTTAGATGACAGTGAAACTGACTTTTGGAATACAAGTATCCTTTCAGATAGTAAATTAGAGGTAAGCTTTATAGACAAAAAACCTAGTGTACTTTTTGCTGGAGATGGTTATTACTATGACATTGACAATGGGGCTGTATGCGAGCTTGAAATTAACTTTGAAAGTGTAAATACAGTAAATGAATTAGTATTAAATCCTTGCTGTAATTATCCAATTAGAATAGTTGCTGTAAGATATAAGCAAACAGATGATGAAGACGAGCCACTTACAGAATTAGTATGGCCTGAGAATGAGCAAAAAATGCTTCAAGATAAATTTACAAAATCACAAGTGAGTTTTAAATTTCCAGATATTCTATGTAAGAAAATTTATATTTTATTTGTACAGGAGCATTATTTAAGAAAAACTTATTTGTACAATCCTCAGGATGTATACAAAAATTCTTTATGGTTTGATAGTAAAAATAGTGTTAAACCAAAGGTTTTAGAAGCTGAATTTCAACCTACTTATGGCGATAGAGAGTTGAATTCGACTATTTGGGACAATGTAAATGATAGGATAGTAAAAAATGAAAACAAGGATCTTGCAGCCATTATAATAGGGGATGAAAAAGATAATAGAAAGGTCATTAAATATGATTATAACTATGGTTTTTACTATATAAGCTGCTATAACAACCATTATGACAGAGCAGGTTTTTATGTATCTAAAATGATTAATCTTGGCAATAACATAAGAACAATTAAGCTTTATACTGATGAAATTCATCAAAGGGATAGCCTGAATCATTATATTACTGACATTGAATATTATATAGCTGGTTCAGAAAATCCAACTATGGAGGATTGGCTTCCAATACTTCCTCAAGGAGTTACAGAAATAAAGTCAGAGCTTTTAGAAATTACTGGGGGAAATTATGCTTATTTGCGCTTCCAAACAGATGAAATTTTAAATGTTATGAAGAATGGTGTGCCTATTAATTTAAAAAAGGATAATACTATAGTCTTTGAAAAAGATTGTTCTAAAGATTCTGCTGGTCACTATTATGCAATTAGAATAAATAATTACGATTTTGATGCTGTTTATAGTGTAAATTATAAGCCTATTGATGGTTCTAATATATTAGATTTAAGTCAAAAGCTAGCAACTTCCATTGAAAGTTTTGATGGCAACAATAAGACCTTTTTTAAACTTAATGATGAACCTTATATAGATGACACAGATAACTACTGTAGTGTAAAGCTTACTGATCTTAGTAAAAATACTACAGGTACAGAAATAGAAGTTAAAAATATAACAGAAGCCGCAAATCAAAGCATTAGCTACAAGAATTTTATAGGAGATGGAACTTATCAATACTATGTTTATAAGAACATAATATATTTTAACAAGCCTATTCCTAAAAATTATATAGTAGATATTTCTTATAGGCATTTGATTTCTAAATTTAGAACTAAAGCTATATTTAGAAGAAATTCCTCAAAGGATGGATGGCTTACTCCAATTTTAAATGAGATAAAGTATGATATTGAAACTTATTAGGAGGCAATAAAATGAATGGATATGAGTATAGACAAAATAATTCTGCTTTAGATTCAAGACTTAAACAGGAAGTAGCAAAAATACAATTTAAATACCAAAATGGACAGATAAAAACCCAAACAGATTATGCTTATGAGTTAAAAAATGCCATTTTAGAGTTCTATAAACAGCTTGGAAAGCCTACTATGAAATTCATACCTGCAGCTTCAGTTCCTTTTTATGAGGAATACACAGCTATGATTGAAAATGCAATAAATGATATGAATACAGTAATTCAAGGGTGTAGCAGCAATTATGAAACTTTAAATTCCAGCAGGCAGAAAACAGAAGACTCTATAGATATACTTGTAAATAGAATTGACCAAATAGCTGCAACAACTGATTTTATAAAAAATAAAATTACTGCCATAAGAAAAGCCTCAGATATTATTATTTCAGATGATTTTAGTGATGGTACAGGCTATAAAGCACAGAATTCTTTTATTGATACTTCCTCAAATGCCTTAATGCTAGGAATTGTTAACAGTCAGTCTATTTCAGATAACAATATAGACATAGAAATCCTAAATACCTCAAATGGCTTTCCAGGTAACACTCATGAGGTATATAACACTGTTGGAACTATAAATAATAAGTTCACTTTTAAAGGTGAAAACAACACTCACATTAAGTTATCTGCTATAAAAGAGAATAATGTAAATAATAATACTGCTTCTTCATATACCTCTACAAACTGGTTTGAATTTGAAATGTATAATATTTCAGACTCTATTAAAGAAGACACATCCATGATAGGTTTTTCTTATACTGAGGGAATAAGATGGGTAACAGATGATGACACTCTTTATTTAAATTTAAAGTTAACCTTAAAATCAGAAAACAACTCTAATTACGTGGTAATAAAAGGTGCACCTAAAACCAATGAAACTGCTAATCCAATATTACATAAGGTAATAGTTTCAGATGACCTAGGGTTACTTCAAATTATAGAATTAAATAGAGAGTTAGTTGGTACACTTGTAATCCCATTTTCCAGCCAAAAGGTTAAATATGTAACTTTAGAACTTATTCAAACAGAATTTGTAAGCACTCAAGTATGCAGGCAATACGGAATCAACATTGATCCAACCAGGGTATCAAAATATGATAGCGATGATTTACAAGGCTATGTAGAAGTTGAAGCTCCACTTCAAAGTATTGAACTCCTAGGCCTTAAATATGATAAAAGAAATAGACGCACAATTTATCCAACTACTGCTGATACGGAAAACTTTTTGGATGATGCCTATGTAAAAGCACAGCTTTTTTATAACACTATAAGTTCTGATGGAAACTTAATAAAAAGAGAACCTGTAAATGCTAATAGATACAGCATAGGAATAAGTGCAGTTGATGTTAGATATAGAAAATATGTAAAAATTGGAACTTATATTTCTAAGACCTTTACTGCTTCAAATCCAATAAAACAGCTAATATTTAATTCAGAAGATTATATTCCTAATTCCTTTAATAATTATGTCCCTGCTACAGGAAATATAAATGACTTTATTCAATATTCCATAAGCTTTGATAATGGAGGGGAATGGCATCGTATATATCCACGTCATAAGGCTTCAAGTGGATCATGTACTATTATTGTAAATTCCGACTCAGCAGTATTAAACCGTAATCCAAACATTACTTATGTAGATATGCTGACTTCACCAAGCAGCTTCATAATAAAAATAGAGCTTTCGAGACCTGAAGATATTATTGATGAGACACCAATAGTCTACAATTACAATTTAGATATAAGCGGGAAGGAGAGCTTTTAATATGATTAATATGCAAGAATATCAACTTAGGCAAAAAGATGAACAGTATTCCCTAGAACTTTTAAAAGAAGGTCATGGAGCAACAAATTATCAAGTTAATAAGAGAATAACTGAATTCTTTGAAAACAAAACTCCAGGACTTCCTTATTTTAAGCCAATTACATTAAAGAAATATGTTAGATCTGATAAAAAAGATTATAATAATATGTTTAAAAACATAGAACAGGACTTGAAAAATGCCTTTCAGGTATACAATACTCAAACTAATTATGAAGTGCTTATTAATGGGGATTATGATATGCAAATGGAGGAAGCTAACCATTCCTTAGATAAATTAATTCTTCAAACAGAGCTCTTAAAAAAATATACAGAAACTAAAACTGCTTATGAACCTTATATAATAAAGTTCAATGATTTATCTATGGTTAGTACACGAAATCTAATTACTCATAATATTCCTCAAAGTACAAGTGAAATAGATTATGATATATCAATTTTAAGAAATGAGCTAAGGTCTACTCCAAGTGATAAAGTTGATATAAGCACAACTGGAACCATAAGTGTTGATAGCAGTAATGCTAAAGTCATTTTAAACAAAGATATAACTTCAATTCTAAGTGAAATAATAACTGATATGCTTACAATATCTACAGTAACTTCAAATAAAGAGCCTGGAACCTTAACCCTTCAAATTGATTTTGCAGAAAATCATGAGGCTTCAAGAATATGTTTAAATGGCTGTAGCTTATACAACACTAACGTTAAATTATTTATCTCAGAGGATGGCACTAACTTTCTTGAAAAAAGCAATATTGCTGGGGATTCAAGTATGTCTTGGAGATTTAATGCTATGAATATGAAAGCCTTTAGAATTATCTTTGAAAAAACAAGTTTTGATTACATGGATAATGATAATAACGAATTTTATTGCTATTATATGTTTTCCAATTTATCTGTTTATAATGATAAATACAAGAAATCCAGTGTATTTACAAGTAAAACCATAGAAATGGAGCAGCCAGTATCAAATATTACAGTAGATCCAATTCATGAACTGCCTCCACATACTGATATAGCTTATTTTGTAGGCTTTGAAAACAAAAACGATGATGTAGAATGGAAGAATGTTGAAGCTGGAAGCAATGTTGATTTAGGCCTTCTTACCAATGAAAAAGAAATATTAACCTATGAAACACAAAAATTTGAGTTTTCTGAACTAGCTAGATATGACAAAGTAAATAAACAATATTACTTTAAGGTTTACCCCTTGCCAGATAATACAAATTTAAATTCTATTTATCTAAGAGCTGGTCATTCCCAATGGCTCATTGAAAGACTTGATGTAAATGATAGATATAAAAATAAGTCTATAGAAGATATTAAAGCTGATCCTAATAAAGGAATTCCTGAGGATAAGCACATAATACATGATGCTGTTCCAGCAGATAAAGTATGTCATACTGATGATTACTCAAAGGCAAGGGTTACAGATATAGCACCGTTAGATTCTACAGTTATGGATATAAGATGTGAAAGGGTCAATAACTATTTTATCATGAGTCAATATGCCATATGTGAACAAGAAACCATAATTGAAAATAGATATATTACCTATGATGTTACAACTGAAACCTTTAATGCAATGGTATTGATAAATGGAAGGCAAATCTTCCCTAAAAATAATAAATACAGCTTTAAGTTAAATGCTGGAGAAAATCTAATACAAATAATGGTTTTATTAATTAATCATGACTTAACAAACTTAGATAATGAGGATAAAACTAAGGATGTGAAAAAAATAAAGCACAATTTTAATTTATTAGCTTATTGCAAGGAACTATATGCTGGCCCTGAAATGCAGAGAATAAATTACAATAGCCTTATAAAAAACATAAGTAATCAGTCCTTAAAATACTATTCTGTAAAAAAAGAAGATATAAGCAGCCATCCCAAAAATGAAGCTCCTCGTGTAAAAGAATTTAAAAATGTCATAGTAACTGTTTTTGATTTAAAAAATAAAGCTGAAAAGATTAAAGATCCTCATTACTATGATAACCTAAACCTAGAAGTAAACGTCCCAGACGTACCGATGGCTATGGGAGATATGGATTATAACACTAAAGAAAAAGCTATGGATGACGGCCCTGGTGATGGCCCTATATATGATGAAAACAATGATGTGCTTAAACCATCAGATGATGGACATTATCCTCCATATCATTCTCAAGAAGTTTATATGAACAATACTCCATACTTTAGAATGTATATTACTTATAAGCATATGCTTAATTCAACTAAGGAATACCTTAAAAATGCAAAAGGAAATTCAAACGTGAGACTTAGAATCATGGCAAAATTATCTACTGCTGATTACACAGTATCTCCAGCAATTAATTCTATAAAGATAGTAGGTGAATAAAATGGCTACAACTTTAACATATAACTATCCTGACAAGGATGATGCAGTTGCTTTAAATTGGACAACAACCGATATAGGGGCTGACCATTATAAGATCTACAGAAGAATCTTAGAAACAGATGCAGCCTCTAATAAAATACAAGATCAAAAGACTACATCCTATTTAGATAATAGTGTGTTAGTAACAAAAAATATGAAGGTTCCTCAAATATCAATAGATCTTCAAAGAGAAGTTGGGAAAATTAAAATATCCTTTGTAAATAATCCAGATAATATCAGAAATTATGTGTATTCTGTCTATATCTATGATGTAAATGATAATCTGCTATCTGCTTCAAACCAAGTGCAGATATATATTAAAAAGGTTCCAGACAAATATTTCTACCTAATTAAAAAAGCTGATATGCCTTTAAATAAGCAAGATAAATTCACAGAAACAACAGCTAACTTTGCAGAATTCACTAATATGGACAATGGTAAATATATAATTTATTTATATGCTCAGCTTGGTGATATAAAAACTGATAAAGTTAGTGCTAGATTTGTAATAGATAATACTATCTTCAAAAAAGAAGAGCATTTAGATGTGCCAAATGCAATAAGATACAACAATAGATATAGAGGCCCTCATGAGTCAAAGAAAAAAGACTTTGCCATAATGGAAATCAAAAATAATATAAATAAGCTAAAAAAGAGAGTTTCATACTTACAAAACTACAAAAAAGGCTTTTTAGATAAACCTGAAACCATTAATGTACAGCTTACAAACTTACTAGAAACCATAGAAAGTAGCATGGAGGATATAAGAAAGGAATTAAAATATGAAGAACGTAATAATTAATAATATACCAAGTGCAAATAGAAAAAACTTTGGTTATAAATCAATTAACAGAAGTGATGAACATAATGAAAATCAAAATGAAATATTAGCTGATATTCTTGACCTTTATAACAAAACCAATGCAATTGAAAGATTATTAAACAGAAATATGGACTTTATTAAAGAAGAAAATACGTATTTAACTTCCTTAAACAAAATTATGCTTCAAAAATATAATGATTTGCTCACTCAATATGAAGACTTTAAAAATAGTGCTACAGAAAGAAGACTGCTAATAACTCCATCTTCCTGCACTACAGATGACAGAAACTATGGGGCAGTCATAGAAACAAAGACTTCAAGTATCACCAAAAGACCAACTTTAAAAGTATCTAAATTTGTTATTTTTGATGAAGCAGCTGATTCTGTATATCTTCCAGACACCTTAAATGTCACAATAATAAATGAAGATTCTAATGGCATAATAACTGAAAGCGATAATGATATATATTCTCCATTTTATAAAGACGAAAATTTATACTGGACACGAAGGGTAGTTACTGATAATTCAGTAGAAAAATTAACAACAAACTATGTAATAACTCTGCCTGAAGAAATAATGACAACCCCTTTAATGAATGAATTATACATTAATCCATTCCTTTGCAAAGTTACTAAAGTATATTGCAGATATGGAGATTCTGCTGCCTGGGATCTTATTGATGGATTAAACTATAATCCTGCTACAGCTAATGCAGGCATTAACTCACAAGATAGTGATATAGAATCCATAAGACCTTTTAAATTAAATTTTGAAAGCAGAAAAATAAATCAAATAAAAATAACCGTTGAAGCAAGCAGATATACAGAAGTCGAAAGTAATTACAGGACTTTTTTATATGGACTTAAAGAAGTAACTGGCTTTATTAATTATTATAGCGATTATGAAACTTCTTCCTTTGAATTTGAAACCAAGATTCCTGATACAGATGGCTATGAAATAACAGGTATTAAGCCATACTTTAACAATGGCAGCGATTCAAGCATGTATTATGAAGATTTCAATTATGATTTCTTTTATAAAGACAATAATGATGAATATCATAAGATAACAGATACCTTCCCATTTACGCCTGCTACTAGCAATATCAAGGTAAAATGTATTTTTGGTGAAAGTTATGACGAAATGAATATTAGAAAAATAGAAATTATATATAAAAAAAATAGCTAATATTAGATTGTAATATTATTGTAATTTGCTATAATTTATATATAAAGGATATTGATTCTAAATATGTAAAGGGCTTATGAATCAATGGATTCTCTTATGTAGTTTCAAGTCTATTTCGACTATATATATTTAAGAAGATTCATAAGTACTTTTACTAAATTACATTAAAGGCAGGCGATTTATAGTGTCCGAAGACAGAATACTGAATATAATGAAAAATTTAAATTATTTATTAAGCACCCTGGAGCAAGTTTGTGCTCAAAAATTAATCAACAATGTTCCAAGCTCTGAATATGACAGTATTTACATCAATTTTGAGTTAAGCAAAAACTCAGATATAATATTTTCCGTATTCAATTCCAATACAAAATGTATTGTTAAAAAGATATATACTCTTCCTCAATTGTTAAAAAAATGTGCAGATATCTTTTCTGTTATGAATTTTATAGATGAAGATACTATAATTTTATACAAGAAATCAAAGGAACTCATTTATAATACAAATACAATAGTAACTATATAAAGTGGTGGAGAATAGTATGAATAAAGAATTTATTAAGATGCAGCAAGCAGCAGCAGAGAAAAAGCTGGTTACAAAAATTAAAGATAATATGCATAAGCATCAGACAACTAAAGAAATATTTGAAGAGGATAAGGAATGCTTCACTTCATGTCCTCGATACAATCCATGTCCTATATGCAGTAAATGTGAGAATAAGGCAAGCCATTTATATATTAAATGTGAACTTTGCCAAATACCAATGTGCACCCATAAATATATGGATAGACAGCACATGATAAAAAGAGAAAACAATACTATACAGGTTTCAAGAGAAACTATTGATAAGCTAAAAGCTATTGCAGCTAAGAGAGAGCAGGTGATAAACAATGAAAATAGTGCTAGATAATAATATGAATGCTGAGGATTATACAAGAAATGGGCAAAATATACCTAAAAAGCCTGAACCAGGTCAGCCTATTATTTGCCAGTATTGCAACGAAATAATATATCCAAGTGAATTTTCAAAAGATTCTTTTCAAAGAAAATTTGAATTTAAATGGCATTTGCATCCTTGGTGTAAGGAAGCTATGTTAAATCAAGCTGACAGGGGAACTCCAGGGCTTATAGATGAAAGAAAAAAGGCTGCAAGACGCCTTGAAGAGGAATAAATAAATTCAGATACTACTGATAAAACTGCCACTTCTAAAAATTTAGTAAGAACAAGGCGGTTTGGAGAAAAGATCTAAGAAGAGAGGGAGAATAATGTTAGTCTTAATCCCATCACTAAATTATTCAGGTAGCTTTTATGAGAAATAAACAATATGAAGTTGATTATAGCAAAGATTATCAAAGAGTACATGACTTAGTATATGAATATAAAAATGGTTCAATGGATGCTGCAGATAAATTATTGGAGTCCTTTGCAAAATTCTTATCCAATTATGCAGTACTAATAAAGTATGGTAAATACAATTTAAATTACTATTCTGTAAGAAGCTTTATAAAGCTATTTGTTGAAGATCCTAAAGATAGAAAATTATTAAATTCTCATTTTTATAATCAATATGCAGGGAAGAATGTAGTATTCTCAACAATTAATACAATCATGAATATTTTTCATGAGTCAAGCTCTGAAGATATAAAACAAGATTTGAAAATAATATTTTTTAATATGTGTCAGAAATACAAGGATGTAAGGCCTAGTTTTCATACCTATATAGATAAAAATTTCCACTATTATGCCTATAGGTACTGGGAGAAAACTATACGAGATCCCATTGGACGTGGAAGCTCTGTAAGTATTTCTACACCAATTAAATCAATTAAGTTTGTAGAAGATACCAATCTTACCTTTGCAGATATATTGGAAGATGTGCAATCAAAAGTCGAAAACGACTATACTTTAAATAAGATAACTGTATATTACGATATTAAAACTTCCTCTATCCCAGTGGCTTACGGGGAAGAAAATAGTGATACATATAATAATACTTTTTTAAATACCAACTGGATAAATGGTATTACTTGCAGCACAGCCTTTAAGATCCTTACTCCTTTAGAACGTAAAATTATTAAATTATGGTATATAGATAATCTTACCGACAAAGAAATAGGTGATAAATTTGGCATCTGTAGAGGCAGCATAAATAAAAGAAGAAATATTGCCAAGACAAAGATAGGGGAGTATTTGAAATATAGAAAAGTGGAGTAATATTAGTTAATACAAATACTTGGTACACAAAAACTGTTATAAATGTGATTTTTACATTTATAGCAGTTCAACTTAAATTGTGCAGACACTGTCTGCACAATTTAAGAATTTTACCTGATTGATTTTCTCTGATCTTTAATCATCAGATATTTCCCCATCAAAGAAATTAATGCGTTTTTCTAAATCTTCAATAGTTGGCAATGCATCTTCAAATTCATCTGGTAATTCTCCAAATAGTTTGTATTCACTTATTCCAATTGGTTTTGTCATATCTTTAAGGGCATATTCTGCAATTAACTTATTTTTCTCTCTGCATAATAAAAGCCCAATAGTTGGATTATCCTGTTCTGTTTTTAAGATATCATCAACAGCAGAAAGATAAAAATTTAATTTACCTGCATATTCAGGTACAAATTTTCCTGTTTTCAGCTCAATGACTACATAGCATTTTAGTTTTAAATGATAAAATAATAAATCAATATAGAAATCTTCTCCAGCCACTTCTATGTGATACTGATTTCCTACAAATGCAAAGCCTGAACCTAGTTCTAAAAGTAACTTTGTAACCTGCTTTACAAGTTCTTTTTCTAATTGAACTTCTAACATATCTTCCCTAAATGTAATAAAATCAAAATTGTAGGGATCTTTTAAAATTCCCTTTGCAATTGTACTTTGTGTCTTAGGTAAATTTTTTTCGTAATTAGTGGTTTTTTCTACAAGTACTTGCCTTTTATATAGATTTGTTTTTATCTGAGTAGCCAATACATTTAAAGACCATCCATTTTCTATAGCCTTTTCAATATACCATTTTCTTTCATCCTGTGATTTTACCTTATCCATAATCTCAATATTATGTGACCATGTTATTTGTGCAGACACTGTCTGCACAAATTCAAAATCTGTATATAATTCTGCAAATTTACGCATGTATTTTAAATTCCTAATAGAGAAACCTTTTATTTCAGGGAATTCCATTTTAATATCCTTTGCAAGGCTATCTATAAACTTATTGCCCCATTTGCTATTATTAAGAATCACATTACCTATATTCCAATATAATAGTATAAGTTCTTTATTCACAGTTTTTATAGCTCTATATTGTGAAGCTTTTATTTCTTCCTTTATTTTCTGAATGGTTTGCAAATAATCATTTTCATTAATAAGCATCATATCCCTCCATTTCTGCTATGATAAATTTAAGATACCGAAATGCTTCAAACTGTTGTATCCTTCTTTAAAATGGATTTGCCTCTAAAACCTCAGCTACCTCTTGCAGCTTTACTTTTTCTAAATCAAAATCCTCGAATTTCTTAATATATTCATGATATATTTTAAAATTTAGTACGTCAACATTAAACTTTATTTCATATTTATTTGATGCTATTTTTTAAACTTACAACATTTTTAAAATTAAAAATGAGCTATCGCTAACAGATTTTTATCAGTTAATGCAAAAGCTCCTTTTTCGTAGTTAAAATGTAAATTATATAGTTTTAAGTCTTGTACGTGAAATAATTTTATTTCCTAACCTAATATCATCTTAACCCTATATTGGATATTTTGTCAATATGAGATAAAACAAAAAAATCTAGCATAAGCTAGATTTTAAGGTAAAACTTTTGCAACATCTTTATAAAATTTAGATGTTTTGCTAAGTAATTTTTTATAATGTTCAGAATTAGAATTATAATAGTCTCTGCCTACAGGTGTTATTTCGTAATACTTCTTTTGGTTGTAATCATACATGTAATTGATATACCCATTTTTAATCATAGAATTAATTACAGGATAATAAGTTCCATGAGATATATCCCATGTAATGTCAAAACGCTTTATTTCGTCTAGAACTTCTTTAAAATATACTTCTGAATCTTTTTTCATTATATATCCCAGTGTAAATAGTTCTAATAAATTGCCAGGCGTAATTTTGGTTATTTTTTTTTGTTCCACTTAAACAAGACCCTCCATTCCTTAGATTTAACTTCTACATTCTACATTTTTCTACCACGAATTCGACCTACAATAAGTCATTAAATTATATACAAAATTAAATAAATATTTAAATTCATTTAATTTTATACCCCACCCCTTTTTACATACATTTTTAACTACTTTTAACTAAACCTTAGCATAGCTTACATTAGTAATTAAGTCAATATACTCAAAATTTAATTATACTTAATAATTATATCATTTTTTTTATAGCAAAACCATTTAAAGAAAATTTGCCGTAAATTTAAATTTACGTTGCTATTCACTGAGATAATATTCACTTTATTTTCATAACATACGAAAACTTTAATAAGATTCTCAGAAATATAAGAATATACGAATATAAGAATAAGGAACATACCTAAAATAGGCGTTTAGAAGCCAAGAATATAAGAATATATATTCTAAAAAATATATATTCTTATATTCTTAGGATTATGTTGTTAATTTTTATGCGTGAAGTTTTTTATTTAGTAGAAGGTGAGGGGAGAGGATCAAATTTTTTTAAGAAAATTAATATGTAAATAAAAACATACAGCTATGTTATTGATTAACTAGCTGTATGTTTTTTGATTCATATTATATTATATAATCAATTATTTGTATTTCTATTATAGTTATACTATTCTAACTAACTTTAAACACTATCTATTGATTACCAATTCATAATTCTCCAATCAGTTGAATTTTTGATTTCTCCAACTAAATTACCATTAGAATCATACTCTGGTATATATTTTGCCCTAGTAAAGACTTTAGAATTAGCTGTAAAAGGCTTACCATTTCTATCAAATATTTTTCCTTTATCATTTATACAAGGAATTTTGTCATTCTCTTTAGTAACATCATTATAAAGATATAAGTAATCATTATTATAAGTAGAATTTGCGCTAGCAAAACCGCTTTTTACATCTATATAATATAGTTGGCCATCAATAATAAGTGGTCCATCTATACAGTGTCCATCTTTATCAGCAAACATCCAAACATCAGAAAAATAATTTGATTCAGTATCTCTTATAAAACCAGTTGCCATTTTTCCTGAAGCATAAAAGTAATAAGTGTATTTACTACCTGGCATTTCCCAGTTTTGTCTATTATCAGCCATTTGACCATATTTACCGAAATAATACCATGCGTTATTATAATAAAGCCATTCATTTGTTGCATAACTTCCATCATCTTTTAAATACTTCCAATAACGATCATATGAAGGTCCACTTTGTTCCCAGATTCCTGCAAAAACTGTAGTAGAACTTGTACACACCATTAATCCAAGCAATATACACCCTATAATTCTTTTTTTCATCCCTATCATCTCCCTAAAAATATTAAATTCTTTGCAATAGCGTCTCTTCTATTGCAAAGAACAATTGAAGAAACTAATCTAATGTTTCCGTATGAGTGCTATTATACCAATCATAAAGCTTTTTAAAATCTATTGAAAAAGTATTAGCAGGAATCTCTTTACCATTTGCATCTAATTTCGTATCATCTCTACCATCTATTGCAAAAGTTATTCTATTAAAATTAAAATTGCACCTAAGAGGTAAGTATTTGCCATCTACCTTCTCTTCTGCTATAAGTGCTATAGCCCAATCTGCATCTCTATCTTCTCCATTTTTTCTTTGAACCCCTAGCCCTACACTTGTCTTATTAGTTGCACCATATAAATATCCACCATGTTTTGCATCAGAAGCAGTACTATAGAATTTTACTCCACAGAAAGTTTCTCCTCCTCCATCTTTATTTTTTTCCTCAAATCCTTTAGGTGCTCCATTTTTTAATGCCTTCCCATCATATTGAATCCACAAAGACCCATTCATAGTATCTCCAGTTTTCTTTACGAAATTACCTAATGCTGCATTTAATGCCTTAACTAAATCTTCAAGCAATCCCTTTATTTTTTTCAATACCTCCCATACATCTCCAATGTCTGTCCATATTTTCTCAACTTCATCATTTACTGCAGCCAATAAATCGTTTATTTGATCTTGAATATTTCCCCGAATACCTTTCAAGCTATTTAGTTCTGTTATTGTAATACCACTTTCTTCAACGCAAGAAGTGCCTATAGAACTTTTACAATTTTCTATTGTTCTATTTTCAGGAACACCTGTTACAAGAACCCTTGAACCTTTTCTTCTTGGCGCTTCTCCTGTGTCTGGATTTATATCTGTTGGCTCACAATGCCTTACCATATTATCATCAGCAGCATAAACTTTTCCTTCTTTATCTGTAAGCATTACTTTATTTGCATTATCCATACCTTGATCAATTGCTACATAATTCTTAAAGTTCTTCCAGATTTGATCTGCTTCTAAGGTAAGTTCCCAAATTCTTCTTTCATAGTCATAATGCCTGTGTCGAACACTTGCATATCTATTATCATATATAGATTTTGGTCTTATATAACGTGTTGCAGCTGGCATTTCTCCTGTTGGTACACATTCATTAAAATTATACATAAGGCATGCACTTGACATATATGGCTGAATTCTTATTTCTGTTTTTTCATCTATTGCCATATATAATTCAAATATATGAGTTACTACTTGAAGCCCATCTAGTGGTTCCACTATTGTATTTACATGATATAATCTCATAATATCAATATAAGTTTGATATTTATCCCCTTGATCTGCATCATTATTCTTTGGGAATGGCTTTCTCATTCTCTTTGTTTCATTATATGGCTCAGCTTCTTGAATAGTTTTTGGTAACTCTTGGTAATTACCACGAATTTTAGTTTCTAGATCTATTCTTGATAATGGACCAGTATGCACATCTGTAATCGCTTCAACATCTTCGTCTCTATATTCCAAGTGAGGAATAGGATCATCTTTAAAATCATGTCTTCTTTCACTTCCTTGTTCAATAAGAGGGTCTAACTGACTTAACTCAGTAAAATTGAAGTTTGCATTACTAGAATCTTTATCTGAAGACTTTCCGCCCTCACCATCAGATGAGCTCGAACCTCCTGGTCCTGAACCTCCACTTGGATCCGAATCTCCATCTGCCATAGCAAGACCTAATTCCTTCAAACGTGCAAGTTCACTTTCTAAAGCTAGTTTATAATCATTTCCATAAGCTAACTTTAGTTCTCTTAACCTTTTAGCTTTTTCCACATCAGGTTTTGTAAAATACAAGTTTGCCATTGCACTTTTAGTACCACCAGATAATTCATTTGTAACATCATTTTGATAATTTTTTGTTCCTGTATTACCGCTATAACTCCAGCTATATTGCGGGAAATTAGGATAGCTTGCAGAATATCCATCAATAACTGCACCCGAAGCATCTTTATCTCCATTTTCATCATCTGTATCCCAATTTCTTTTATCATCCTTGGTATAGCCTTTGTTTAAATTAGAGTCCATATCCTCATAACTAGGAGTAGTATAGACATCTTTTTCTGATAAAAATGGCAAGGTTTCATCATGTAAACTTACATAAAAATATTTTCTTATACCATTCCAAGCATCATTCATTGTAGTATCTTTTGTATATAATGGATCTTCAAATAATCCAACATGGAAATCAAAAGTTGTTGCATTATCATTTTTAAGTAAAGTAACGCAGCCCCTTAAAGCTCCATTATACACACCTTCTGTTAAAAGGTTAGTTGTATGAAATACATCTGGGTCGTATTCGTCTAAGAATTGTGGGGTATTTGCCTTAAATTGATCTCTTATATCAAGTGTTGCAAGAGCTTGATTTAAAGAATTTATATTTTTTGCAGGAATAGTTACATTTCCTCCTGGAACTACAACATCTTTAGGATCTACTCCAAAGACACCATTTCCACTATATTCAAATACGCCTCCATAAGCTGGTTTTCCCTCATGAGTATAGTCTAAATCTGATCTATTACCCATAATTCTTCTTGTAGTAAAGGTAGCTATTTTTACCCAATTCTTTTCATCAGTTGTTTTAGGATCTTTATTAACTTGATGAAGAAAATGATGATAACCATACCTATCTTTAAATTCAGTAGCATGTCTACCATCAAGTAAATCTGCATTTAGTCCTGAATTTGGACCATCATTTGTTTCGTTCCATATTTTATAATCATTAAAAGTAATGGCAGGAACTGCGCCACTATCATCTGCTGTACATACAAAGTTTAGCAAATGTCTATCAATAGCAAAATTACCCTGAGCCTCAGTTGCTTTAAACCTTAAAGTAAAATTAGCATCCTCTCCATCTGACTCTTGAATATCTCCTCCAAATTTAATAGCCATTAAAGCTCCGCTATTATCAAAACTATCGCGTAGCAATAAATTATTTGTAAGTACCTTTGATGTTTGTTCTTCTTGTAATATAGTGCTGTTATCAGCCACAATATTCACCTTCTATTAATTTTAGTAACTCTTCGTAATCAGACGAATCTGTTCCGCCCTGGAATTGTTATCTATTCATATGCTTTTTGCATACCTGTATTTTTATTATATTACATTTATATAGAATAATATAGTTATTTCTGTCAAATTTTATATTGAAAGTAATTTCTTCTATATAATTTAATTGATTTAATATATATACATATTTAGCTATATATATATTGAACTTTCTCTATAACGAAATAGAAATATTTTCAAATTTATATTTTTTCAAATCAGATTTATACTAGTTTTATTTAATTTTCAAATCCAAAAATTTGCCACAATCTATGCATAGTCGATTTCGAAAAAAAAACCTCTTTATTTAATTTTTTATAATTCCGCTCAAACCATTGAAAAATACCATTTTTTTATTTCGGGAAATTTACATTTCCCGAAAACACACTTTTTAGTAACGCTATTTTTACCTGTTTCATCAAAATTCAAACTAGATTTATTTTACTCTTGAATACAATTCTTTCTCACAACAAATATATCCCTATATAATAATTCGGCTTTCACAATGTAATATTTTTTCCTTTTTTGTAAATAATATAGGGTGATAATTTTGTTTTTTTGAGATTTATAATATTAAATTAAATAAATAAATAAAATTATTTGTTTAATTTGTTGAAATATGGAACAATTAACTATATTTTTTAAATTAACATATATTATAAAATAAAATAAGCATCACAAAACAATTTATTTTTTGGCTATTCTGTGATACTTATTTATATATTTAGCTGCTATATTTATAGAAAGAGAGATTATTAACATTATGTGCTTACTTAATAGGAGTTTAATGCGTTTAAATTTATGGATAGAATACATAATTAAATATTAGCAGCATAAATTCAATTTTTGTGGGAGATGAAAGCCAAAGAACATATTATTAATACATTTACTTTAGCTTTCAAGGTATATTATAGATAACGAATAAAAATGGATGAGATTCAACGTTTCTATAGAGTTTAAAATTGAAAAACTATATGTCGAAATCGACTTTAAACTTCAAAAACTTCATCATCTATACTTATAGGGATACGGTGCCCGTTAATGGGCTTTATGGTGTATTGCATATTTATTATAACACTTATATTTTTGTATTACAATAACATTTTATATATTTTTTTCTAATTTTTCTTATTATTGTATGTTTCCATCATTGTCTTTATAATATTTATGCTTTGTTTCTTTTCCAATATGGATTTAAGTACCTGATCCATAAATGTCGTTCTGAAAATATAATATTTTACTAAAGTATATAAATCAGAGGAATATCCATTAATAATATTATTAGAAATATAACTTTTAACTAACCCTTTTATATCATTCTCTGTAACCTTATACCCTAAGTTTTGTTGCTGATGCTTAATTATAGAAAAGTATTCAATTTCTGCATTCCTTAAATCCATATTAGCAAGCTCCAGCTTTCGTTTAAAATTTGAATAATCAAAGCTTGCTTCTGTGTGAAGGTTGTCCAGCCTGCTTACAATTCCCATAACTTCAATTGGTGTTGGCTTTAATGGAATGACTATGGAATTAATTTTTAAAAGATATTCATTTTCTTTATCTTCCCATTCTTTATTTGTATAAGTTGACTGAATCATAATAGTCCTCCATTAACTTATATTACCCATTTTATTTTCTAAAGCAGCATATTCCATTAGAAGCTTAAATTTATCATTAACATATTTATATTCTGGTGTGTCTTTTTTATTGAAATCACTTATTCCAGAAACTAATATTTCTAATTCTTTCTCAGATAAAGCTGGTCCAGAGCAATTATCAAATCCAAGATATATAATTTTTCTCGGTTTAATTATTTGAATTTCCTTTTCAAGTAACTTATTATTTATCATGTCATCATTTGTCTTTTCATAAAGCGTTAAGTATATATCATAAAAATCTGCACCATTTCTATCGTAAAATTCCTTTATTCTTTCTTCTATAATACTGAGTTTAGATTCATTCAAGTTAATAGCAATTATTGTATCAGCTGCATAATTGCCAAATAATGAATCCTTGAGTATAAAATTCTTCCTTACAACATCAAAAATCTTTTGTATAATTTCACCATTAGCAAAATATTTATCTTCAATTCCTTTATTCACAATATGTAAAGAATTGAAATTTTCCTCGTTGTTCTTCATTATTACATCTATTCCTTTCTTAAAGCAAAAAATATCCCAAATTTTCGTTTTAGAGAAGTTTTACAAATGCTTTATATAATCAGCAATTAGATCCAAAGACTCCTCATCTATTTTTTTATCTGATTTCATCTTTTCTATTAAAATTAATAAATTGAAAATATCTTTTTTGTTTATATCAAAACTATTTATCATAAAATCTTGCTGCTCTTTTGTAATTTTAATTGTTTCAAGAAAATCATATATTATTACTTGAACAGGATCATTATAGCCCTCTCCAACAAGATATTTAAAATAATAGGCCACTGCACTTTTAAAATAATCCTTCATTTTATAAAACCTCTCCTAAAATTTTATTTTATCAAAAGCTTCAGTTCCTCATGATCTTACGTCTCCTGAAGCATTATATCCCAAAGTTTCTAACTCCCATTGTAATTTTTTCTCTCTATTAAAGTTTTTTTCTTCTAATAACTCACTTTCTAATTCCTTCTTTTTATTTCTAAACTTTATAAAATCGTTAAATAATTTGTATCTGTTAAGTTCAAACCTATCAAAAGCTCCAGCTTTAATAAGTGCTGTCACATTTCTTTTAGAGAATGGATTTCTCACATTTATCACTATTTTTCCATTTTTATCACGCTTTCGTGTGACATTAGCATAGTTTTTACTAAGTTCTTTTCTTAAGGTACCATTATTTACATCATCTAAAGTCCTTTTTAAAAAATCATCAAAAGAAGTAAAAGGTCCATCAATTTTTATTAAAACTCTAACTGAATCAAGTACAGTTTTTCCAATTTCTTTTATTCCAAGAAGACCAAACCTTATACTTTTATCTCCATTGTTTAAACCAACATTAAAATCTGCCTTAGATTCATTTATATCAGGAGGAAAAATTTTAATATGTCTCTGTTTAACCTCTCCTAAGGTTTTTGTAATCTCTTCTGTTTTTCCATCCATAGCATAAAAATTCATACATGCTGCTGCATATTCTGCTGGATAATATAAACTAAGCCAAGCTGTCTTATAGGCTAAAAATGCATAGGCATAAGAATGGGATTTATTAAAACAGTATGCTGCAGAAGTTTCTATATTTTTAAAAACCCTTAAAGCTTCTTCTTCCGAAAAACCAAGCCTTAATGCGCCAACGCAATACTTTGAAGGTTCCTTTGAAATTCCGCATACCTCTCCTTTTTCATTAAATAAGGACTGTTTTCCATAAACAAATTCATTTCTAATTTCTGCTATCCTTCCCTTATCCTTTTTGGCTATGGTCTTTCTTATTCTCAAGTCTGCATTTCCAAGACTGTAACCAGCCATAACTTGTCCAAGTTTTATAAGTTGTTCCTGATAAATCAAAACACCTTTCGTGTCTTTGCCTACAGAATCTATTAAATTATTTTCTATATCTCTTCCCATAACTGCAGCCTTATATTTATCAACCATTGATTTTCCATCAACACCTTTAGCTAAAGGCCCTGGGCGATTGCAGGCATTTACTGTACTGAGTCCATCTAAATCCGATACCTTAAAGTCTCTTATCATTTGTGTTGCCACATATTTAGACATTTGAAATATATTCTTTGTATTTCCATTCCTTAAAAAGCGGTAAACTTTTTCGTCATTTGTATCATCACTTTGAAACCATCTTCTTTCAAGTCCTATAGTCTTCATAGCTTCTTTTATAATGCTCAACGACTTTAATCCAAGAACATCAATCTTCAAGCCATGAAGATAATGAATTCCTTCCATATTAAATTGAGATACCAATAAAACAGCAGATTCACTACCAACCATAAGAGGCATGTGCTTTTTTATTTTTTGAGATGAAATAACAACTCCTCCTGCGTGAATACTCACTTTGCTTATTCCACCGCATAGCTTTTTTACAGCCCTTTCAAGCTTCCTGTCTCTAGCAAATAACTTTTGAAGCTTATCATAAATAATAGCTGCTTGATTAATTTCTCTTTGTGATAACTTGTTATGATTATAGGGATTTTTTTTAATATCTTCTAAGAGCTCATAGGTCACACTTTCCCCGCCTAAAAAATCTGGGATATTCCTTGTAATATCATTCTTAAATTTATTATCATAGCCATTGTTTCTTGCCAAAACTGCTTTGATTGCACTTTTTATTTTATACTTATTAAAAGCTGCAATCTGGCAGACATATTCAATTCCATATTTGTTTTGAAAATATTCAATAGCCTCTTTCCTGTCTACACTAGATACATCTGTGTCTATATCTGGCTCATCCATTCTTTCAGGATTTAAAAACCTTTCAAAAATAAGATTATTTTTAACAGGATCAATATTTGTTATATCTAAACAGTAAGCAATTAAACTTCCAGTACAAGAACCTCTTCCTGGTCCTAAAAGAATATCATTATTTTTACAATATCGACACCAATCCCACAATATTAAAAAATAACTACTGTATCCCATAGATGTAATTATTGTATATTCATAATTTAGTCTTTTAATATATTTTTTTATGGAGCTTGTCTTCTTTCCTAATAAAAATTTCTTTTTAAACCCTAAAAACATTTCCTTTTTTAAATAACTATTAGGAGTATATCCCTTTGGACACTTAAAGGATGGCATAAGGCTTTTTGTACCCTTTGGAGTAATATCCACATTGCACTTATCAGCAATCTTTCCTGTATTTTCAACTGCTTCGAGGGGGATATCATTTCCTTTGCACCAGCTTATCATCTCTTCAGGAGTTCTCATATGGCTATTTACCTTAGAAACTTCCATATTATTTATAGATTTTAAAATATCCTGATATTCTTTATCTTCTTTATAAATATAATGAGTGTCTCCCGTAATCACCAAAGGCAAACCAGTTTCCTTATGAATTTTTAATAGAGCTCTATTTATGCACATTACTTCATCACAATCATCATAAGGCAATATTTCTAAGTAAAATTCATCAAAAATATTTTGAAAATATAAGGCTAAATCCTTTGCTTCTTCATATTGATCATTTATAATAAAATGCCCTATTTTGCTGTATAATCCACCACTTAAGGCTATAATCCCTCTTCCATGCTCCTCCAAATAACCTTCCTCAGCTGATGGCATTTCATAAGAAGGAAGTTTTACTTTATGTATTCCTGCCTCTGTGGTTATTGCATACAAATTTTCTAACCCTTCCTCATTTGCTGCAAGAAGAACCAAATGATATATTTCTTCATATTTTAATTTTGCTATGTCAATGTAACTATCAATATGATAGATTTCATTTCCATAAATAGGCTTCAATTTTTTACAAATATTATTCTCCACTTGTTCTATGCAGGCCTTATGATAATCTATTAATCCATACATATTTGAATTATCAGTTAAAGCAAAGGCCACTATTTCATGCTCTCCATTGGAATTATTATATTCATTAATAGCCTTAACATACTCTACTGGAGGAGTTAGAGAATCCTTTATTGAAAACTTAGTATGATTGTGAAGCAATGCGTATCTCATGTCATCCTCTCCTAATAATAAATTAATCTAATTTTCTAACATAAAATAAATTCAATCCTCTAACATAAACTTAATCTAATCTTCTAGTACACAAAGTATATCTCTTTCATTTAATATTATAAATTCATCATCTCCATTTTTTATTGGAGAACCTGAAAAGGTAGTATATGCAATTCTATCTCCTTCTTTAACCTGCATAGAAACTCTTTCACCATTTTCAAGAAGAGCCCCATCACCAACAGCTATAACTCTTCCAACATAAGTAGGTTCTTTATCCTTACCTGGAATTATGATTCCAGAAACAGTTTCCTCCCCTTGCTTTTCTTCCTTTACGATGCATCTTGCTCCAAAAACCTTCATTACTATTTCCTCCTTATAATTTTAAAATACTAATTTCTTATCCTTGCTAAACTTAATAAGATATACCTATACCATCATCAATAATATTTTTATTGTCCATGCTTTTTATAATGTCTTCAATTTCGATTAATGTGCTATTAACCACTTCTTTGTAATAAGCTTTTTTCTCTATATTAAAAATATCCATTTCATCTTTAACAGTACCTACTACGGCTATATCATTAACTTCTTGGCTAATACCAATACCTTCATTTTTTGAAATACTTTTATTAGTACCATTTGTTTTAATTCTATTTTTCTTCCTTGAAGACATATTTTTTTCGACGTCGATTTCGACTTTTTGCTCATGATTAAGTTTAGCTATTTTGTTTTCTTTTTCTATTGTAACACTTTTTCTGCTATTTTTAACTAATTTTTCTTCAATTTTTCTTTTTTTACTTTGAGCTTTCTTTTGATTTTCTTCAACTATTTCATGTGACTCAGTCACTTTATCTAATTCATCATGTACCCCCAACTTACAAAGCTCTTGGGATGTAGAGGATTCTTTTGAATCAATTAGTTTTTTTTCTTCAGATATTTCCAAGGATTCATTAAAATTACCTATATCACTTAACTCAGTTTCAACCTTTTTATTCTGCTTCAAAATCATTAAGATTAACTCTTCCTTTGATATGTCTATCAGCTTTTCAGCTTCTTTACTACACTCTAAACATATTCCATTTTTATTTACCTCTAAAGCTTCCCTTTTACATACTTTGCATATATGAACTTCACTTAGATCTTCCTCAGTGACATTCTTTCTACAGGTAAAACAATAATTAATTTCCCTTATTTCTTCTACTTCCGCATAACCTTTAAAGTACTCTGTTATTTTTCCATTAACAATTTTAGCAGCTCTTTTTTCAATTTTTTTAACTATTACTCCAAAGTTACTTTGACCACATGCTTTACAGATTTTGCACATAAAAAATACTGCCTCCTTCTATTATTGTCAGCTCTCCAAATATATAACTTAAATATTAATCTATATTTATTTTATTATATCAAATGGATTTGCTTTTGATAATATAAGTTTGATAAAAAATTTAAGTAACATAAAATGTAACAATATTAAGTACTTATTTTGATACAGTATATGAAACTAATATAGTTACACTAGTTGTAACAAAAAAAGTCATAAAATATGTATCATAATTAGTTACATATTTTGTGACTCCTTTACTGATATTTTGGTAATTAAACCATTGCTCCATCTGCACCTAGCCAGTATCCATCTATAGAAGAATTGCTTATCATAACTCCTGTTTGATCTAAATAATACCATTTGCCATTATCATTTATCCAGCCAACCTTTGGCATTCCATTACTATTTATGTAATACCAATTATTATTTACTTTTATCCATCCACTTACTGGATGACCTGATGGGTTTGTAAACGCCCTACTAACTGAAGGGGAAAAACCACTTGAAGTTGTTGCGTTATATATTGTCCCACTTGGCGAATAATTAGTTGTAGTTGTTGGTCTCAATACTACAATATTGTTATTATTATCATTATTAGTGCTATTGTTGCTTGAATCTGAATTATTATCGTCATTTGAGGTATTTCTATCGATTTTTCCTGCTGTATCATTTACAGTATAATTAGTACCATTTATTGTTGCCGTAACAATTACTTTAATATATTTATTTCTATCACTGCTTTTTAATCTATATTCTTTTTCATCAGCACCACTTATATCTGTGTACTCTCCATCTCTTGTATCAGCTCTTTGCCATTTATAATCCAAACTTGGCTCTGTTCCTGTATATCTTACGTTAGCTTTCAATCTATGGCTTACTTCTTCTGTTCCACTTATTGAAACTGATTCTAAAATTGAATCAGAGCCAGTGCTAGATGCAGTTTGTCCTGTTACAGTGATAAGTGTATTTACTGTAATTCCACTTCCGTCAGTAGCAGTAGCTATAATCGCAGCAGTTCCATTAGCTATAGCTGTAACAACGCCTTGAGCATTAACAGTGGCTACACTTGGATTATTTGATGTCCATGTTACATTTTTATTTGTAGCATTACTTGGAGTTATATTTGGCGTAAGTATTAAAGTTCCGCCTTTTGCACCGATGCTGCTATTTCCGCCAATAGTTATCCCAGCTACTTTAACATTTGTTAGATTAATGATTCCACTATTTCCTCCGGTGTTACCTGTACTTCCTGTATTTCCACTACTGCTGTTTCCTCCAGTGTTACCTGTACCTCCTGTATTTCCACTACTTCCGTTTCCACCAGTGTTACCTGTGCCTCCTGTATTACCAATACCACTGTTTCCTCCAGTGCTGCCTGTACTACTTTGCCCAATTACAGTTACAGCACATGTTGCACTTATTCCACTTCCATCATTGGCTGTACACGTTATTGTGGCACTTCCTGCTCCTACCGCATTTATATTTCCATTTTGATCTACCGCTACGACATTATTATTACTACTGCTCCATGTTACTGTTTGATCAGTTGCACCACTTGGTGTTACTGTTTCTGTTAATGTTTTTTTATCTCCTATTACACAATCTAAATTATTTAAACTTAACGATATGTTTGTTACTTGTAATTTTTGAGGTTGATTAGCTACTACAATCTTACTTCCATTAACACCACTATCTATTAAACGCTGTTTTTGTTCTCCACTATTTACATAAAATATTGCATCATTACAACCATCAAATGCATTTTCTCCTATATATGTCACACTGTTTGGGATAAATACACTCTTTAGCAATGTACAATTATCAAATGCAAATTTATCGATACTCTTCGTACCTTCTGGTATAGTTATATTGTCTAAACTATTACATTCAGCAAATGCTCCATTTCCAATACTCTTTAAATTTTTAGGCAAATTTATACTCGTTAATTTATCACATCCAACAAATGTGCTAGGCTCTATACTTGTTAAATTGCTTGGTAAAGTTATACTTTTCAAGTTATCGCACATCAAAAATGCTCCTCCACCAATACTCGTCACACTTTCAGGTATTGTTATACCTTCTAGGTCATAACAATTGCAAAATGCCTTAATTCCTATACTTGTTACACCATCAGGAATTTCTGTACTTTTCATAGTTGAACATTCAGCAAATGCATTATCACCTATACTTTTTACCTTAATTCCATTAATTTCACTAGGTATATTCATATCATCTCGCAAAATATTATAACCTACTATCTTTTGATTAGTTGCATCAAATTTAAAGTCCAATTCATTTAATGTTCTACCATCAACTTGTATCTTAGTATCATGTTCAGAAAGACCTGAATTAATTAAAAGTTGTCTAACTGCATTATTGGGAACATAATATGTAGCATTATCACATTTAAAAAATGTACTAAATTCTATAGATTTCATACTTTTAGGAATTATTATACTTGTCAGGCTCGTACAACAGTAAAAAGTATTTTTTGATAGTGATACTACACCATCTGGTATTTTTATGCTTGTTAAGCTATTACAATTATAAAATGCCCACCCCCCTATACTATTTACACTTTCAGGTACATCTATATTAGTCAAGTTCATACATCCTTCAAATGCATAAGGTCCTATGTCTGTTATACCATCGTCTAATTTTACACTTTTTAAATTCATACAATATGCAAAAGCATTATCCCCGACACTTTTTACTTTTACACCATCAATTTCACTTGGTACTTCCACATCTACCTGGTTACCGTTATATTTAGTTATTGTCCCTGTATCTTTATCAAATTCATAATCCGAATTACTTACAATGTAAATTATACTTTCCCATATTCTATTAGAACTATTATGTAGAAGATTTTTTGTAGCTTCACTCTTCACATAAAATTTAGGATGTTCACATTTATAAAATATATTATCTCCTAAAGTTACTATGCTATCTGGAATATTTACTATTTTTAAAATAGTACATTCACTAAACGCATCATCTCCTATGGTTTTTACACCCTCTGAAATAATTACACCTCTTAAACCACAATTCGAAAATGCCTGAGCACCTATACTTGATACTGTACCTGGTATATTTATCTCTGAAAGTTGTGTGCAGTTAGCGAATGCTGATTTCCCTATTTGTGTTACTCCACTAGATATAGTCGCCTTAAGTAATCCAATACATTGAAAAAATGCTCCTTCACCAATGCTACTAACACTACCAGGTATAGTTATATTTCTTAATCCACTATCCATAAAAGCGACGTCACCTATAGACTTTACTCCATTAGGTATAGTTATATTTTGCAATTTATCACACTCTTCAAATGCAGCATCTTTTATTTCTGTTATAGTATCAGGTAGGTTCACCTCTTTTAAGTTACTACATCCAGCAAATGAATTATTTTCTATTGTTGCTACACCTTCCGGAATTGTTATACTTGTTAAACTAGTACAGCTTTCAAATGCGCCAAGTCCTATACTTATCACAGTATCTGGAATTTTTACACTAGTTAAACTAGTACAATTTTTAAATGCGCTATTTCCTATACTTGTTACTGAAACGCCATCTATTGTACTTGGTATTATTACATCAGAATCACTACCAACATATTTTATTATCATGCCTGTAGCAGTATCAAATTGGAACCCTGAATTCTTAATAACTGCATTAACCGACTTATTATTCCATACTTCTACTGTCTTGTTTCCTCCAGTTTCATTAGCTGCTGCAGATACCTGTGTAGTTGCCTCCATACTTACGCACATGCTTAATACTAATATTTTACTAATCAGTTTTTTATTTCTTTTTAACATATTGTCTACCCCTTTTGTCAAAATATACTATTTCTATATTTTATCATGTCTGTATTAATAAGTCTAATTATGTAAACATATTCTATAGCCTAATGTATTCCAATTATTCAATCTAAATATTTGTTCTGCACATGTGGCAAAATGCAAACTTCTAAATCTTGCAAATGTTGCATAATCTGGAGCAGTCGCCTCCTCAAGTAAAAACATAAATTTAATATCTCTAAGACATGCTTTTTCAATGTCCCAATATGAATATAGTTTATTCATCTAACCCTAAATCATAATCTCCAGCATTTTTCTTGGCGATACTTGATTTTCTCTTACTAGAAAATAAGTCTAATATAAATCTTTTAAATCCATCTCCTCTACAAATTGACTTAGTAATCGCACTGAATCATTAGCTGGTATAATATAATTAATATTTAATGGAAGCTTTAATTGATAAAACTTCTGATTAATTGTATAATCTTTTTTCCACGAAAATGAGCCGCACACTAATTTAGTGCGACGGCCCCTTTTCAATTAGAAATATTATTATATTCTTTGTATCTTTTTATCAATTACTTACAATAATGTGATATATATATTGTTTATCCCAATCACAATAACGAGGGACAATTCGTATATCCCCTCCACCTACAGCTATTGCTTTAACTTCTTTTGAGTTTTCCCATTTCATGCAAGTTAGATTTGCTAGAATTCTTGGATTAGTTTTATAATCTTTTTCAACAAGTTTAATAACCTGTCCTAGCTTTACCTGTATGCTTGAACCATTAGGATAACTTGAGGTCAATATATCACCATTAGAATTAGTAGTATAAGTTATTACAATAGGAGCATTTCTGTTATTAGAACTTGCTTCACTATCGTTCTCTTTTTTCTTTGCCGGTGTCTCCACAATAATTCCGTCTTGATTTAAATAACATCCATCAATTGTTGTATTTACTGCCATTGTTCCATCATTATTCATGTAATACCATTTGTCACTATCCTTTATCCAACCTGTTCTAAGCTTTCCATCTGATCCTAAATAGTACCACTTACTTTTATCCTGAAGCCAGTTTAATTTCATTTTTCCTGAATCATCACAATAATACCAGGAACCATTATCTTGAACCCAGCCTGTTTGAACTTTATCATCTTTATAATAATACCAATCGCCATCTTTTTGATTCCATCCATTTTGTTTTGCTTGTTCTTTCTTAAGTTCATAATTTGCAGTAGCTTTACTTGGAGTACTATCGCTTGATGCATTTAATGCATATATAGCACCTCCTGCTCCGCATGCAATAACTACCACTGCACTTGTCACTCCTAAAATTAACACATTCTTACCCATCTTATTTTCCCCTTAGTTTTAATAGTTATAATTTCAACATAGTAATTATAACAAATTGCATTAATATTTAACAGTATTTATATAATTAGCAAATATATTCTTTCAATTCAAAAATCTATATTTATTATAAAGATATCAATGCTTAATATAAATGGTAATCTCCCATATAATTTTAAGTACAAAAAAAGTACAAATAATATAACATTTAAAGTTACATAATATGTTACTTTAAATGTTATATTGTTTGTATCATTAAACGTAACAAATATATTTATATAAATATTATAATTACTGCATATATATCAATATATACAACAAAAATAATGCCTAATTATTATAATAAAAAATCACTCATAAATTAACTAAACATCGAAGTAATTATCACATTATAAGTTTCAAGAGCAGCACTAAACGGGAGCGCTATTAGCTTATTATTTATATCCTCTGAATTTACCCCAAAAAGAATTGAATAATCTCCAACCTTCCTTAAATTCTTGGTAAAAGCTTCTCCTGGCTTTACACCATCTCTTATTATGGCTAGCTTTCCTGTTTTAGCCTCAGATCTTGTAACTGCGCTATCTATTGCTATAATTAAAGCATCTTTATATTCATTCCTTATTTTCTCTTCAATGCTTTCAACATTATAAGAATCAACTCTATCATTCATTGTCCCAAAACATAATATATCTTTTTCTGCAAGAAGAGAGCCAACCATAGGACCATAGCTATCCCAAACATGCTCTGGCGTTCCTATACATAAAAATATTTTTCTCTTTGGATTTATACATATTTCCGCTAAAACCTCAGCACTATTTTCATCTAATTTTCTAATAGTCAACTTTCATTTCCCCTCTTCTACAAATTTTGTATTTCATTATAGATATCCAAATTAATAATAAAACTTATAAATGTAATATACATACATCATTGAGAAATTATAATCACAACACTACACTAGAAATTAGATACATATTTGTGCAAGCGGCATATGAAATTAAGCTGTGATGGTTATTAGTGGAAGGTTGTTCCACTTTCTGCTTGTCATAAATTTACTTTAGGAACATCCAGAAATGGGTGCAACCTTCCACTTAGAACCCATCCAGCGAAAATTTCATTAGTCCGCTGTAATAAATATGTATCTGATTTCGGTAAGTTTTGAGAAGTACACTCTTAATTGGAACTTATATTGTTAAAAATATTGATCAAGGCTTTTTCATCTGCCAAGTCATCAAATCTTATTATGTAATCACAAAATTCCATCATATACTTTTCATTTGCTGCCCCAATTATGATTCCATGTATTATAAATTTTCTTTTTTTCTTTAAAGCCTCTAATTTTTTTCTAAATTCCATAGATAAAAATTTAACTGGTTCTCCATCTGTAATAAAAAGTATATCTGCCTTTTTAAATTTATGATTGGAGAGAGTTTCTAACGCTTTTTCTAACGGAGGCTCAAATTCTGTACCGCCACCATAAAAGGTCTCTGCAATTTCTATTATTTTTTTCAAATTATATTCATTCTTTTTTGAATCTATCACTTTGTTTACGGTGTTATCAAACAATACGCATCTATAAGCCCTTTTAGCTTTAGTCGCTATTTGAAACATTGAAATGGCTATAGCCTTTGCAAAATACTCTTTTTTCCCCTTCATAGACTCTGAATTATCTATACATGCTATAAGGGGACCGTTTATTTCATCTTCGCCATGCACTTCATATTGAAGAAGGGTTTTATTTAAATATTTTTTATAAAATTGATTTTCTAAGTCTTTATCTGCTAAAAGGAGTTTTTCACAGCTTAAAATTCTATTTATGCTGTTTCCAACTCCAACTCCTGAAATTGTAAGCCCATACTTTCCTGGATTTTTGTTAATATCCTCTATATAAGTTCTCATCTTGCCAAGTCTTTTTGAAATATGCTTAATAATACTGCTTTTAGTTAAAGCTTTTGCAAGTTCAAGTTTTTCTTCATAACTAACCTTTTGTAATTTTCCATTTTCATCTCCAGGAGCCTTAGGAAGAGTGACAAAACTTTTCATTAACCCCCAGTCTTTACTTAGCTTTTTTTGAACCTCTGCTAAAACATCCTTTAATGAGTCACTTATTTTCTTTATATCTACAATATCTGTCCCTTTTTTCTGTGCCTTTAAAATATTGCTATCAGCCTTATCTATTAATTTTTTCAAATTGCACGCTTGTCCCTTTAAATCATCATCCTCAGGATCATATATTAACTGCTGCTCGACTTCTATAAGCTGCTCCTGGCAGGCAATAGCTGTATTTATATTGTCCATCAAAAATTGATGTGCTTCTGACTGCTTAGCCAAATTTTCAAGGATTTCACGAGCTTTATCTAAAAACATGCTTAAGGCATAAGTTGAATTAAACAAATCACAAGCTGTATTTTTCCTAAGCTTATTAAAATTGTCGTTATCAATTAATCTTTTTAATATTTTATTTTCAAGCTTTAGAGAAACAGCTACATTTTCCTCATTATAAACTTTTGGTGCAACCTTATATAAAGCATTAAATAAATCTTCACTCAACTTCTCAAAAAATGGAGTTCTCTCGTTGTTTTCTTCTATGGTTTCCCTAAGTTTTTCTGCGTCCCTTAAGGCATCTTTAAATATTTCCTTATCTATATAATCCAATTTGACGGAGCTAAAATGAATTTTATCATCTATTACATCTAAAAACTCAACATTGGCTGAAAGCATAATAACAAATCCTCCCTTAGCTATAAATCAGCTTATTTATAGCACAATATCCTTTTTAATATTTTCTGCATACTCTTCCATATCGTTTAAGAGCTTCATAAAATCATTAAATTCCTTGCTATTATCTCTGCCTTCTTTTTTCATTGAACTAAGAATCCCATTTATGGTATTCACGCCATAATTAATATTCTTTATTATTTCAGTTACTGCCATAGTTTTATTGAACACATACTGATCAGAACCTTTGTTATCTTCTAAATCAAGAAGCTGCTTTTTATAAGCTTCAAAGGTCGCTTTTAAATTTCTCAATTTATTTTTATTTGGATTAGCTAATTTTTCTACCTCTTCTAAAATTGCTGCTAGATCTTCTTCATACGTCCATAAAGTATATTTTAATACCTCTAAATCTTGAATTTCAGCTTCGTCCCTGCCATCTAAAAGCGCCGCTGCCTGCACTATTTTTAAACTTTCATTTTTTCTTCTATCTGAAATTACAATATTTTTCCTAAGTAACGTATTTAAAAGTTTATTATATGTATTTAGCACTTTTATGCTAATTGTAATTTCCTTAACTTTCTCATTAATAACCATTAAATCCTTAATATTTATCTTACAAACAGGCATTTTCACTGTTTCATTTTCCTGTAATAAAGAGCTTTCTCTTCTTCTATCTAAATAATTCTTAAATAGAGTTATCCTATTTGAAGGTTCATTAATATAATCTATATTCCATCTTAGCAAAAACCTGTCATATAGAGCTATAAGGTTGTCCTCTTCATAATATTCATTACTGGCACCTATTAAAGATATTAATGGTACTTTTTGAATTTCTTCATTAAAAAATAATTTTTCATTCATAATAGTAAGTAAATTATTTAATACTGCACTATTAGCCTTAAAAATCTCATCCACAAAGCTTATATTTGCTTCAGGAAGTTTATTTTTAGTATTTACTTTATAAATATCATTTTTCATTGCATTAATACTTACAGGGCCAAAGATTTCACTAGGCTCTGTAGTCTTTCCCATAAGTATTCTAAAATAGCTACAATCCTCTATTCTATTTCTATACTCTTCTACTAAAGCAGATTTCCCTGTTCCTGCAGGTCCATGAAAAAATCCATTAGAGCCTGTTATAAATGCTAAGGTAAGCATTCTTATTTCATTTTCTCTTTCTATAAAGAGCTCATTTAATTCCTCTTCAATCTTTAAAATATCATTAATAGTGCCTTCTACAGCTTTCACTATCGACGTATTCACACGTTTTGAAACTTCACCTTTGGGATTAAACTTTTCTACTTTTTTCTTTCTTTTGTTAATATCTAATACATCAACCTTTGCTTCTTCATCAACTTTACTAAAATCAAACACTATTACCCATTTCCCCCTAAAATAAAAGGCTACGCCTTTACAGTTTACAATTTACAGTTTACAGTTATAAAAGACTACTTTTTCATTCCTTCATGAGCAGTCCCTAAAGAGTAAAATAAGCAGGGTCATTATGAAAATACCCTGCTCAGCTTAATTTAAAATCCTATTTCTTTATTAACAATATCTCTTTAGCATCAGTTAAGAAATCCATGAGCTTTTTTGATAAATCAGAAATCATTTCTTCTGAATTACTTTCATCAGATTTCACTACTTTCACCTTATTATCTAAATCCACATCTGCAGCTTTTATTTTTTTATTATGCTTTCTATCAAAGTCTTTAAGTTCATCCATTAATAAGTCGTACTTATCTATTGATGTATGTTTTGCAATATCAGCAGCTGTGAGTTTGCCTTCACTTAACATTTTATAGACCTGAGATATGTTATAAGTATGATTTTTTAGCTGCTTTAAAATATCTTCTTTTTCTAATTCCTTCTCATTTGGCTTTTCTTGATCCTCTACAAATGATACAGCATAGAAATTCATATTCTTGCAGTTTATATAATCTTTTAGCATTTCTTCAAGTTCTCTCATTCTCATTCTCCTAAAATTATAATTAAAATAATGACCTTTTACAATAATTACTATTGTTTTTCTTTATTTTCTGTTTCAACTTTTGAATTATCTTCTTTTTCAATATCTTGAATATTAGATACAAGCATTCTCCAAATTATATATTCTCCAGCTTGTGCAAGAGCCATCATCATTCTTCTTACAGAAAGATCTTCTTTATCATAATTTTCATCGACAATCTTACCATCTTTTATTAATGGAAGCATTGATGGAATTATCTTTTCTAATGCAATTTTTTGAGCTGCATCAATTTCTTTCTTAAAGAATTCTTCATTTTCACATAATGCTTGAGATATGTATACAAGCGCTTTTGACAAAGCTATATATCCTTGTCTTACAGTAAATTCATTATCAGCATCAAGTTCATCACTAATAACCTTTAAGATTTTCTCTAAAGCTGGAGCCATAATCTCATTATCCTTTTTTGAAATATCTTGTACCTCCTCAAATACTTTATCTTTTTTAATAGTTTTTGCATTTTTATTTTTCAATTTAATTCCTTCTTTCCTGGCAGGTAAAATCTCTGCCATATTTCTATATATAATTAATTAAAAATTAATTTTCTCCACATTTTTATTTTTAAAATATTCAATTATGGGTACTAACTGCATTGATATTATCTTGGTCCTTTCAGTTTCTGCATACATACTTTTCAACATTTTTTCCAACTTATAGGAACCATTTAAATTAACTATTAAATACTCAACACTTAAATGTGTTAATACAAAATATTCTATTTTATTTACATTAAGCTGTTTCTTCAATTCAATTGCAATATAGTTATCTCCTACTATTGCATAACCATCCTTTAATAAAGCTTCATAATATTTCCCAGATTTTTCAACAATTAAATTCAAGACATCCCTTTTAAAATCTCTCGTAGTTTTTCCTCCTTGCATACCTTATGATGTCAACAATTAATTTATAGTCTAAATCGACTTATTATTGCATTGCTATTCTCTTTATATATTACAGTTATTAATTTAAATTTGCTGCATGAACTTTTAAAAATCACTTAAAGTTCTTTATTATCTATATAATCTATCATATTCAAAAACTAATTCATCCCCTATTTTATCAATAGTCTTATACCATTTAGAATCGGCACTGTAGTATTTATTAACTTTACTTGTGCTCCCTCCACTATAATAACAAGCCCCAGGTGTTAAATAATAGGTTCTAAGCTGCCTTGCCAAATCAATTATACATTCATATTTTGAAGCATATACAGTTCCTTTTGATGAATTGAATTGAACATCCATACCTGTAATATTGTTATTCCCATTATTAGCTCTTAAGCTTTAATCCCATCCAGACTCAGCAGCTGCTATTGCAACTAGAGCAAAGGCATTTACCTTATACTGCCTTTCTGCATCAACAAAAGCATCTGAAAGCTTTAGTAAATTTGCATGATGTGAAGTATTAAGTACATTTGCCATCTCTTTATGGGTGATTCCACTTGGAATTCCTATATCATAGCTATTAAACCCAACCCGTACTCTACGCTCTTTTTCTTCCTGCTGCATTTCTACAACTTCAATTAAACTTTCATTTACTCTAATCAATGACATATCTGCTAAGTGATTATTGATTTTTTCCTTGGCTGCACATTTGTAATCAAAATTGCTGCTTCCACTACAGATTCCTAAATTTATTAAGAAAACAGAACATAAACATAGTGGTAATATTTTTGTTATTACCATTTAATTCCCCCTTCTAATATAGCCTAACTATTGCCATTTTTTCAATACCTTTTAAGTCGAAAACGACTTAAAACTGTTAATAATTTTTCTAATTTTAACAGCATAAATGCTTAGGATCAATTAAGTTCACTTCTGCATTGTATTTAGAAAACACAAGTTCTTTATTATAGATATCCTGCTTATTAGCAATATGCAAAGAATAACTGCCAGTTTGTATCTTCTCTACTGCTATATCCTGCATGACTATTCCACCAAACAATAACACTTCCTCAAGAAATTTAATTTTGTCATTATCCGTAAGGAACCCAAAAATATCCCCCATATTTTCCACATGAAATTTAAATAAAACATCTTTTCTTTTCAGGCTATATACAACGTAAAAGTTACATTTCTCAATTTTATTAGATTTTTTATAATATCTTTTGCTGCATTTAAAAACATAAAAATCTCCAACAGAAGCTTTAAATTCTAAATACATTAAAATATTACATGCTCGCTCTTTATTGCCAATATTAACCATCTCTTTCATGGTAATTCCCCCATAGTTAAAAGTAGTACAATACTATGTTACCACATTTTGGTCGTAATCGAAATAGACTCTTAACATTTTTTTGTAAAATTACTAAAAAGTTTTCTTTAGGGCTTATTTTTCTAGCTTCAAATGAAAAATTTATATATATAGTATAAATACTATATATATAAATTTTTTATTTGCCATATATTTTACACTTTTATTTCTTATATATGATTTTTAATAAATACTTTTGCTTTTTTATAATAACTAATTATACTTTAAGACCTTACTTAGTATATTTTTAAGTGACAGCTTAAGTAATATTTTATGTTACTATCTTTGTATTATTATTAGTTACTATTAATGTAACTCTTTATGTTATTAATAGAGTAAGTAAATAAATTACTTTTTGTGTTACTAAATGTGTTAGTTTTATTGTTACATTATAAGTTACTTATTTATAAGCATATTCTATATATATAAGTAGATTATGAGATTAGTGTTGTCAATAATTTATATAAATTTTTATATAAATTACTTATATATTATTGTTGAAATACTTCATATTTATTACAAATGTATTTAATGAATATAGAAAATATGTTGTAATGCATTTTCTACATCTATTATATATTTATATTAATTTGATTAGTTAAAATCTAATGTAATTAATGGAATACAAGATTGTTTAATATATGCTTATAATGTAAAATGTTTCTTAAAATGGAAAGTTAACCAAATAATAATCTAATTAATTTTATAAACACAAAATACTTAAATGGGACAAAATAAAATGAGTAAGGGAATAATAATTGGTGGAGCTTTGGCAATAGTTCTGGTTTCATCCTGTGCAGTAGGTGGTGCAGTTTTAGCTGCAAAAATGGAAAGTAATAACAATACTCTTGTTCAAAGCAATGTAAAAGTAACAGCAGAAGAAGTTAAAGAAGGCTGGATTAAAGAAAACGACAGCTGGCATTTTTATAAAAATAATGTTCTACAGGTAGACTGGGTTAAAGATAAGAATTCTTGGTATTATCTTGGCGATGATGGGAAAATGAGGACTGGATGGATAAAAAATAAGGATCAGTGGTATTATTTAAATACTGATGGAACCATGCCCACTAATACCACAGTAGACGGTTGTTACTTAAATAGCAATGGTTTAATAGAAGATACTCCAACAAAAGCAAAACAAAGCAATCAGGTTTCTGATGATAATAGTAATAATAACAGTAATATTACATATAAAACTTACACTAATAAACGCTTTCTCTTTTCCATTGATTATCCTAGTAATCTACAATTTATGGGTGGCGGTGCAGATTTTAAAAGTGCTGATGGTCGCCTTGAGTTAGGCGCAAGTGGAATGAACAATGCTATTTTTCAAACAGTAGAATATTATTATAATCAGTCTTTAGAATACGAAAAGGTAACTCCATCTTATTCGCATTTAGGAAAGAACTCTTATACTTTGTCTTGGGAAAAAGATGGAAAGATTACTTATGAATATTTTATATTAGGTAAAAAATCTTTTAATCGCTTTGGCTTTACATATCCAACTAGTGAAAAAGAGTATTATCAACCTGTAGTAGAACGGATGTATAATTCCTTTAAAACTCCTGGTCTTGATTCTTCTCATTAGAATAATAAAAAATTACTCTTCCTTAATACAGCTGTAAAAATAATTAACAGCCATATCAACAATAGTTGATACACAAATATTAATATCTGGATGTATACTCTTAAGTTCTGATAATTTTCGGACCGTTGATGATCTTAAGTTATAACATCTTTTGCTATCCGGAGCTTCACCATCAATTATGTGTGCAGCTCCATTTTCATTTTTTGTAAGGCCAATGCCACTTAAAAATTTTGTTTTGTGTATCTTTGAAAGTGGTATAATTCTCTCGTTGTTTCTTAAATTCTGAAATTGATTCTTTGAATCCCCATCTATTTTATCACAGCATAAATCCCCATTCTCAAAGTTAAAGCTTGCTAATTCATTTCCCTGTATATTATTATCAAAACCTATTATTTCTTTTTCTTCTTCATTAAAATCATTTTTAAATTCATCCTTGTCCATAGATCTATTAAGTTTCATTTCAAAAATCTCCTCTCAAAGTTAAAAATTCTAAGAATATACATTCTAAAGAATATATATTTTTATATTCTTACAATATACAGCTTAAAAATAACTAATAGTTCATGGTAATTTCTAATTTTATTTCCTCTAAAATAAAAAAATAAACTATATAATTTCTTACCTTAATCATATCTATTAGTTAAATAAACAATTTACAGGAGGAATTTATATGAATGATACTATAAAAATAGCTGATCTAGACTCAGAAGCCTTTGATAAAAAGCAAATTGCCCTTGCCATAAGAAATTCAACTTTCAATGATATCTTAACTTGCTCTCTTAAGGCTGAAAGCATAATTACAGCTTGTGAGCACTGTTCTCTTAAGGTTATTTGCGATGGAATAGATAAGCTTTCTGAAGAATACATTGCAAAAACTTCATCTGTCATAAAAAATTTTAGCTTTTAATACTAGTTTCTCAATTATTTCATAATCCATATAAATTCCCCATTATTTTGAAATTCTATACTATAGTAGTATTTTTTTAGAATAGCCTATAATATAGATATACATAACGTAAATATGATAAAAGAGAGATTAATTTACCTTAGAAATTAATCTCTCTTTAATACTTAACTGCTAAGCAGCAACATCATATTTAGTGATTTTTCTTTCAGTAAGCTTTGCACCACTTTTACTTATAAGTTCACCAGCATTTACTTCAAATATATTCTTTGAAATTATTGTATCCATTAAAGATACAGCCTGCTCCTTAGTAATATCAGGCTTAACTCCAGTTATACTTAAAGTACTTGTTGTACCTCCTGGAGTATTGAATGTTATAGCTAAGACATATTCCATAATAACTTTACCTCCTTTCTTTTTTAAATTGCTCTAAACTAATTGTTATCGATACTTGAAGTAACACTCAAAAAGGTATCTCTTGTTTTATCAGCCATTACACCTTTTATTGCTTGAGACACTTCATAAACAGCGGATGGATCTGCATCATTTTTTACATTTGCAAACATCTTAGTTTTGAAAATCGCATCTCCTGCTTTGTCCACACCTTTTTGAACTTCAATCCCAAGTGAAGTTGCTTTCTTTGTTAATGAAACTGCCATACATTTTACCCCCTTTCCTTTCTTCTTAATTAATAGATATACCTTTGTTCTGGAAATATATAGGTATTTAAAATATTTTTTGTAATTTAAATGTAATAATTTTACTTTGATTGGATTGGATTTTTTTATTAGAAAAAGTTATAATTAATTTGTATAATATATAAGAAGAAAAAAGATTAATAGTTATAGATAATTTATTTCAATATATATTAGAATTTTAATAAAATTTATGATAAAATTAATGATTGAAATTAAACTATAATTATTATAATAATCTATAATATAAATGTAATTTTGATATCATATAGTAAATTAAATATTAAAACATATAATGAATAATAATTTCAACTTATATAATTATTATTTATCAGTTTAAAAACTATATAAATGGTTAATAATAAGCATTCTATTTATATTTTAGTTACTGATTTTGTAACTTATTTCGTAACAAATTTACTTTGATTCTTGTATCAAATAATGTTACATAATATGTACATTTATCTGTTACACTTTATGTAAATATATTGTAACAAATATGGTGACAACAAAAAGTACATATCCATTATATTAAATCTTAATTCTACATTTATATACTTGTTACAAAGCATGTAACATAATGTATTAAAACTCACTATACTAAAAAAGT